>JBBSDY010000734.1:0-2664 GCA_038240245.1 Polyangiales bacterium | reverse complement strand
GGGCTCGGACGTCGACACGAAGCGCAACATCCTGGCGATGACCGCGAATGGAATGTCGGTGTCGACCTACGCGCTCGACGACGCCGCCAAGACGCAGGCCACGATCACGCCCACCGGGCTGAGCGCGCCGCTCGGAGGAGCGGCCGGTCTCGCCTACTCACCGGTGATCGATCGCTTCGTCGCGTACTCGGGTGGGCGCAGGATCGCCGTGCTCGATCTGCAAGCGGCCGCGTGGACCGATCTCGCGGGAACCGGCGACGATCCAGGTCCGCAAGCTTCGAACGGTACCTACGGCCGCTTTCGCTACAGCCCCGCACGCAACGTGTTCATCGTGGTGAATAGCACGACGAAGAACGTCTTTCTCTGGAAGCCGCCCATGGCCGCTCCGTAGAAGAGTCGCTCAGCTGAGCTCGCGGGTCAGGGGGTGGCTGCCACGGTAGGCCGGCGCACGACTCGCACCATGGGCCCTGAACGAGGCGCGGTGAAGGTGCGCTCGATATCGTTGCCCAGGGTAAACAGGGTCGAGAATGTCAGGTCGAAATGGTCTTCCATGATGTCGAGCAGACCGTCGTAGCGAATGAAGAGAAGCACCGTCGATGAGAGGGCCCGGGCATCGAACAGATGCTTCTTGAAGCCCAGCGAGGCAGGGCCGCCCACGATCTGCCCGGGCCCCATTCGTCCCACGATGCCGGCTTGCTCGTGGGTGACCTCGACTTGTCCGCTGGCCACGACGAAAATGCCGTTGGCCGTCGACCCTCGCGATTCAATCGTGTCGCCCGCCGCGTATTCGATCTCGGTCGCGATCTGGGCGATTTTCGCAATCGATTGGGTGGTGGCTGTCGCGAATGCCGTGACCGACCCCAAAAGGAGCAACCGCTCGACGAGGTTGAAACCGTGTGCCACCTCGCCGGTCGCAGCGGGCGGCAAAAAGGCACCATCGGGAGGCGTTGCAAGAATCGTTTGTCCGAGCCTCTGGCAAAAAAGCTCCATGATTCGACACGCGAACTCGAATTGATCTTCGAGCGCATCCAGCCAGGCGTCGCGATCGAGGATGAGCGCCTCGACCTCGGTGGCCGCGACGAGGCCACGAATATGAGCTCGCCCCACCATCGCGTCGAACCCACCGACCACCGCTGGCGCCTCGAATACACGCGCTTCTTTTCCGGGATTCTGCTCCGCGACGGCTCCGCTCTTGATGAAAAAAATGTGCGTCGACGGCGTGCCCGCTTCATAGAGCACGGCTCCGAGAGCGAACGCGCGCCCGGTCATTTGACGTGCAAGGCGCACGGCGACGGAGCCAATCGGCGAAGGGCCCATGAGCTGATTCAAGAAGAGCTGCCGTGCGATCTCTTCGCCCTTGTCGATCTCGCGAGCTCGCAACGACCGCGCCCTGCCTGGCAACGACGGCCCCGAGGCGGCGGTTTCGGGCTCGGGGCCCGTCGGAGGCAAGTCGACGCGCGGACGGACCGAGGGCCTCGCGAGCTCTCGGGCATAGAAGGCGGCCACCGTCGCCAGCGTAGGGTCACCCTCTTCGGAAAGCCGGGCGAGCGCCTCGTCGCGGTTTTGGGGCGCATGCGCGATGAAGCGCGTGGCCCGGGCCACCCGGCTCGCCGGGGACAGATCGTCGCCGATCAAAAGGATGAGCTCACGAATGTCGTCACGTGTCGCGGCGATCTTCGGATCGAGACGTCGATCGCGACCGGTCATCACCGTCAGGGCGTCGAGGAACTCGAGCGCCTGCGCACGTCTGGCTTTTTCGCCGCCGACGATCGCCGAATAGACGGTTTGAATCTCTTCGTTGCGGTGTGCGATCTGAAGAAATCGAAAAGCGCGCTCGATGGCTTGCTTACGCTTGTCTTCCAACAGACCGAACAAGAGCGAGCCACTGGGCGGCAAGTCCTCGGCGCTTCCCAGCGCCACCTTGAGCGCCGTGACCCGCAGAGCCTCGACGAGATTTTTTCGGACTTCGGGGTCGACTCGAATGCGACTGACGAGCAGTGAGGTGCTGGTGACCAGCCGTCCGAGCCCCCGGAGCGCCTTGTAGCGCACCGAGCCCCGCGGGTCGCCGAGCACCACTTCGAGAAGGAGGTCCGCGGCGCGCTGCGAGGAAAATCGCGAGATTGTGCGCGGAATGTGCAGACGAACGAGGGGCTCGGTCGACGGATCGAGCAGCGCGGCGCCGAGGGCATCGAGGGCATCCTCCCCCTGGTGCACGAGCGCGTCGCGCACGGTGGATCGTCCCTCGCGAACAGCGAGTCGTGGAACGAGCCACGGAATGAAGCGCGGATCGGTGAGATACGTCATGGCCCGCGCCGCGTGCTCGGCAATTTCGACGTTGTCCGCGGCATCGACGGCGAGCTTCACGACGAGGTCCTTCCACCGCGGGTCGGGATGATCGGCGATGGCATCGAGAAGCGCGATCCATGCCCCCGGGGCCTCCCCGCCCTTCACTTCGAGGAGATAGCGCACAGCCGTGCTGGCCACTTCGGAGGTTGGGCTCATCAGCGCCGCGTGCGCGCGCACCGACAAGCTCGGGTCGGAGCCCGCCCCGAGGACGAGCTCGTGCTCGTTCGCCCGGGACAGCGCGCGGACGACTTCGACGCGGACCCGCTCGGCGGGGTGATGAAGCATCCGCGCGGCGAGCGGCACCCAGTCCTTGCGATC
>JBBSDY010000733.1:0-2704 GCA_038240245.1 Polyangiales bacterium | reverse complement strand
CTTCTGCGAAAACTCCCCCGCATCGTCGATCGCCTCGACCACTTCGACGATGAACGTCGGCCACGGCAAGTGCAGCACTTCCGAGATCGCTTCTATCCAGACGAGGGAAACGGTGCGTCATGTACTTGCTAACAGACATGTCTCCCCCGCCTGTCGAAACACCGCTGTCGACATGGCTCTCACCGTCAATCGACGAGTTGCCGTCGGTCGAAGAGCCGCTGTCGGTCGACATCGTACCATCCCCCTCGCCGCCGGTCGCCGTGGCCGCGTTGCCGCACCCGGCGACAAGTAAAGTCAAGAGACAAGCGGCTTCGATCTTCGATGGCTGTAATTTCATCTTCCTCTGGTAACCCACCCCGGGGATCCCCGCCGCTCGTTCCCGTCGATGGTCGGAGGCGCGGCCGTCGATTTGCATCGGTCATCCCTGGCGTCGATAGGTGCCATGCCATCCATCAATTCGTCATTTGCGACCGATACTGACCTTGGTAGCTTGCTCTCGTGCATGGTCCGATGAGATGGATGAAGGCAGCGGTCTTGCTGGCGATTTCCAGCGGGCTCGCATCGTGCGGCGCGAACTTCACCGCCGTCCGGGCGGCAGCAGCGTTCGGCGCCAGGCTCGGCACACAATCGGACGCCCTGGCCAGCTTGCCGGCTGCTTGCAGAGAAGCGAAAGTCGTCACGCCCGGTCGGAATTGCGATTCGGTCTCCGCCACGGCCAGGTCACTGCATCAGGTGGCCACGGTCCTACAGGCGTACGCGAACGCCCTCTCCGATCTCGCCAACAAGAACGACGTGAGCATCTCCGAGAAGAACCTCCCCGGCGCATCGGATTTGAAGTGGATGGGCTCCAACGCCAGCGCGGTGGAGGGTGCCGTCAAGGGCATCGTCAACGTGATTCTTCAGGTGTGGACCGCGGGCTACAAGGAAGCGACGCTCGAGGACGCCATTCGCCAGGCGAACCCCCACGTGACCGTCGCAGCCTCTGCCCTGAGCGGCGCGATCAAGCTCGAGCTCGAATCGCTGCAGTCCGCGCACGACGCGCTCGCCATGCAAGCCGATCTCTTTCGCGCGGATGCCAACAAGCTGGCGACCGTGGGAACGGCCGAGGCCATCCGCGGCCAGGAGACGGCGGTGACCGCCGCCGTAACGTTGAACGCGATCGTGGCGGACCTCGAAGTGAAGAGCCAGTCGCTCAAGGATGTCGAGGCCAGTGCCGAGGCTTTTGGAAAGTCGCACCAGGCGCTGTTCGACAAGCTCGGTCGCCTGGGCAAACCCGACCTCTTGGCCGAGGTCACGAAGATCATCCAGGGGGCGAAATGACGACGGCAGCCGAAATCGACAGCGTTGTCAAGACGGTGACCGGTTGGTCGCAGCAGTTTCGACAAAGTGCCAACGCGATCACGCAGCGTGCGCACGATCAGTTCATGCAAGATACGATCGATCTCGTCGCCTACAGTCGCATCGCGCAGCAGATGATCGGGGTTCTGCAAACGTGCATCGAGATGACCGACGGAGCGGCCAGCATGCTGTCCACGCTGGCGCTGGCCGAGATCGCTCCCATCACCCAGGCGACCCAGAGTCTCGCCGAGGCCACGGCCAAGATCGACAAGGTGCAAGACATCGTCACGCTCGCGATCGAGCTCGTTGCTGCGGTGGCGGCCGTCGGAGCCGTCGTGGCAACGCCAACGTTTGCCGGTGTGGCGGCGGCCGGCGGCGCGGTATCGAAGGTCGCCTCCGGTATCGCGGGTATCTAGGCCAGGGCTCGCTCGCTCAAGATTCGCGGCAGCCCTCGGGTCCGCACGCGGCGCCTTCGGCGAACGCCACGGGCTTCGCTTCGATCTCGCTCCAAGTCTGCTGGATCGCCTGCAGGAGGAGCTCGGCCGGTTGCGCGCCCGAGATGGCGTACCGCCCGTCAAGCACGAAAAACGGAACACCCTCCACGCCGATCTCGTGGGCCTCGGTCTCGTCTTGCCGCACCTCGCGGGCGTAGTCGTCGCTGCCGAGCGTCGCTCGGACCACGTCGGGATCGAGACCGGCCTCGGATGCCAGACGAAGGAGCGCCTCGGGACTGCCAATGGGCTCTCCCTCCGACATGTAGGCCCGAAGCAGTCGTTCTTTCAACGCGTCCTGTACGCCGCGCTCCTGCGCGAGATGCAGGAGCCGGTGCGCATCGAACGTGTTGCCCGGACGAATTCGGTCGAAATCGAAGACGAGCGCGTCGGCTCGGGCAATGTCGATCATCCGGTCGATGCGGACCTGGGCCTCGCGCGCGCTGGTGCCGTATTTCTTGGCGAGCCGCTCGGAATAGGAGCCGGTTCGCTCGCGCTCGCGAGGCGCCGAGGGGTCGAGTTCGAAGGCGCGCCAGACGACCTCGACGGCGTCTCGATGTGCAAAACGGGCGAGCGCTGCCTCGAGGTGACGCTTGCCCACGTAGCACCATGGGCAGGCGATGTCCGACCAGACGTCGATGCGGAGCTTCTTCATGACTCACAAGCTTAGTTCGTCGCCACCTCACCCGCACGGGGTGATCGGACAGTAGCCGTCGCGCCGCCGCGCCGTCGTTACTTGGTGTGGCACTTGAAACAGCCGAAGCCTTCGTGCGTCTTCATGTCGAAGGGCTGCTCTCCGAGCATCGAAGCCATGTGGGGCACGACCTTGCCGCCCATGAACTTCATGATATCGGGCTTCTTCTCCATGAGCGCCT
>JBBSDY010000732.1:0-2720 GCA_038240245.1 Polyangiales bacterium | reverse complement strand
GTGCCGTTCGACCCAGAAACAGAGCGCGGCGTCCCCACAGAAACTCGGCGAGGACGCCGGGGCTCGGCTCCCATGCGATGTCGGCAGGCAGGACCGTTGCGCCAATCGACTGACCGAGCATCGCGGCAAGGCCTTCGAGCGTGCGCGGCGGTGGCGCCGGATAAAGAAAGCGGCCCGCCAGGGCGAGCCCGGCCGCGAACAGGAGAACCGGTTTCGCCGCCTTCACGGTTGCGACAATCCCAACATGGCGCGCGCGCGCGCGGGCTCGGCCGGCGAACGCCCGATCGATCGAGCAAACATCGCGGCCTGCGTTACGAGCGGCGCGCTGCCCGCGGCGAGCACGCCTTTGGACAGGTAGATGTTGTCCTCGAGGCCAACGCGCGCGTGCCCCCCCAGCCTCATGGCCAGCTCGGTCATGGGCTTTTGGTGGCGCCCTACCGCGGCCACGGCCCAGCTCGACCCAGTGGGAAGCATCGATGTCATGAAGCGAAGGATGTCCTCGCGCGCCGCGATACCTCCGGGCACACCCAGCACGAGCTGAAAATGCAAAGGGGCCGCGATGAGCCCTTCGGACAGGAGCGCGAGCGCCTCGTCGAGGTGGCCGAGCTCGTAGCACTCGAGCTCGGGTATGCTCCCCGCAGCCCGGATGCGACGCGCCAGATCGCGGATCTGGGGGCGCGCATTGATGAACACGTCATCGCCGAAGTTGAGCGTGCCGCAATTGAGCGTTGCCATTTCGGGGCGGCACGCGAGCGGACCTGCGCGTTCGTCGATGCTCATGCCGACAGCCCCGCCCGTGGAGGTCTGGATGACGACGTCGGTCTTCTTGCGAACAGCCTCGATGGCCTCGCCGAAAAGATCGCCCGACTGGCTGGGAGAGCCATCGGGGTTGCGCACGTGAAGGTGAACGATGGCGGCGCCGGCTTCACGACAGCGCGCCGCCTCGTCGGCAATCTCGTGTGCGCTGATGGGGACGTGCGGATTCTGGGCGCGCGTGACCTCGGCCCCGACGATCGCCGCGGTGAGGATGACCTCGGGTGGGGTGACGAGGGCGCTTCTCTGGAGCGATCGAGGTACGACGCAGGTTCCGCGCGCGCGACAGACGACCACGGGGGGCTCGACGACCGCGGCGGCCGAAGCCGCGACCCCGGGCTCGCGCAGATTGCGAACGACTTTCGTCGCCTCGAGCTCGATGGTTCGCGACGTGTTGCCGATGGCCGTGATGACGCCCCGCGCTTCGATGAAGTCGCCGGCATGGACAGGAGCCAGAAACTCGACCGCCTCGTACGCCCGAAAGAGTCCCTCGTCGCCGTCGAGGCGGATGAGAAGCTCGGTGGCCACGTCGCCGAACAGCGCCAGAATCCGGGCCCCGTCGACGAGCTCGCCGGCGTAGTGGGCATCGTGCGAGCCCATACGCACCCGCAACACCACCGAGAGGCCTACCCGGGTCGACGTCATCTGCCGCGGCTACTCTGCCAGATTCAAGACGACGTTGCGACGTACCCGGACGACGTGTTACCGAAGCACGGGCGGTCTGCCGCCTCCCCGCCCCCGTGACCAACCCCGCGCGCTCGAATCTGGCGACCCGACTGATCACAGCCGGTCTCGTGGCGCCGCTCATCCTGCTGCTTCTTTATCTGGGGCCGGCCTGGGCGTGGAATCTGTTTCTGCTGGCGGCGATCGGTCTGTCTGCGGTCGAGCTCTTCGCCATGACCCATCCCGGCGATCCCGTGGCGCGCGGGGTCGGGGTGCTCACGACCGTGGGGGTGGCGGCTGTTCTCTACTGGCTTGGTGACGAGCCACGCGCTCTTTTGGCCATGGTCGCTGCCCTGCCCATTCTGTCGATCTTGCTTGCGCTGGCGCGACTCGGCGACATCCGCACCGCTGCCGCGCGCATGGCGGCCACGACATTTGGTCCCCTTTGGCTCGCCATGCTCATGTTCCTGGCTCTTTTGCGGCGAGACCAGGGACCAAGCGGTCCCGGTTACGTGCTGATGAGCCTGATGTTCGCGTGGTTCGCCGATTCGGGCGCGTACTTCGCCGGTCGCGCCTTCGGCAAGCATCGGCTCTACGAAGCCGTTAGCCCCAAGAAGACGGTCGAGGGGCTGGTAGGAGCGCTCGTCGGCGCCATGCTGGGCGCAACCTTGGCCCACTTTTGGTACTTGCCCGTCATTCCGCTGACCGATGCGCTGATCCTGGCCCTCGTGGGTGGCTTTCTCGGCCAGCTCGGCGATCTAGGTGAGTCGCTGCTCAAACGATCGACCGGCGTCAAGGACTCCGGCGAGATCGTCCCCGGTCATGGCGGCATGCTCGATCGCCTGGACGCCCTCTTCGTGACGAGCGCTCTCGTGTACCTGTATACTCGCTGGCGCTAGCATCAAGCCGAGGAGACCTGTAAGGGATGAGCGAATCCAAAATTCCCGCCAGCGCGATCGTGGGAGCGGGCGCGTCGATGCCCCCCAGCGTGCAACCAGGCGTCGCCAGGTACGAATTCTTCAAGGTCGTTCAGGACTACCTCGACCGCGCAGCAGCCCTCATCGGTCTGCCCGACTACATCCGCCTCATCTTGAGCGAGCCAAAAAACGAGATCATCGTTCACTTCCCGGTGCGAATGGACAGCGGTGAGATCCGTCTCTTCAAGGGCTATCGCATCCAGCATTCCAACATCCTCGGCCCTTTCAAGGGCGGGCTACGCTTTCACGAGAGCGTCACGCTCGACG
>JBBSDY010000731.1:0-2721 GCA_038240245.1 Polyangiales bacterium | reverse complement strand
CAGCGATGGGCAGCGCGAGCGACCACGCGAAAGCGAGCCGCGGAATTGTCTTTTGGGTGGCCTTCAGCGATAGGCGCCCGCATGGCTGACTCAGGCAAGATAGCGACACGCGCCGCAGACTACGGGCAATGGTACCAAGATGTGATTCGTGAGGGCGACCTCGCCCAGCCCGCCGAAGTGGTGAAGGGCTGCATGGTGATCAAGCCACACGGCTACGCCATCTGGGAAAAAATCCAGGCCGATCTCGATCGGCGCTTCAAGGCAACGGGGCACAAGAACGCCTATTTTCCCCTGCTCATCCCCCTGAGCTTTCTCGCTCGCGAGGCCGCACACGTCGAGGGGTTCGCGATGGAGTGCGCCGTGGTGACCCACTCGGGGCTGCGCGCCATCACCGAGGACGGCAAGACGCGAATCGAGCTAAAAAGCCCGCTCGAAGAGCCCTACGTCATCCGCCCCACCAGCGAAACCATCATCGGGCATTACTTCGGCAAGTGGATCCAGAGCCACCGCGATCTACCCATGCTCATCAACCAGTGGGCCAACGTGATGCGCTGGGAGATGCGCACGCGGATGTTTCTACGGACGAGTGAGTTTCTCTGGCAAGAGGGTCACACCGCCCACGCCACCCACCACGAGTCACTCGAAGAGGTGCACCGCATGCTGGGCGTGTACGCCGACTTTGCCGAGAACGTCATGGCGATGCCGGTGATCCGCGGACAGAAGACGGACAGCGAGAAGTTCGCCGGAGCGGTGTCGACCTTTTCGATCGAGGCCATGATGCAGGACGGCAAGGCGCTCCAGGCCGGAACCAGCCACGATCTCGGGCAGAACTTCGGCAAGGCGTTCGACGTCAAATTCCAGAACAAGGCCGGCGAGATCGAGCACGTCTGGCAGACGTCGTGGGGTGTTTCCTGGCGCCTTCTAGGCGGGCTCATCATGACCCACTCCGACGACGCGGGGCTGGTGCTTCCGCCGGCGCTCGCGCCCATCCACGTGGTGGTCATTCCCATCTTCAAGACCGACGACGAGCGCGCCAAGGTCATCGAGGCCGGCGAGAAGGTTAGGCGCGAGTGCGTCGACGCGGGGCTCACCGTGGTGCTCGACGATCGCGACGAGCTGCGGCCCGGCGCCAAGCACTTCGAGTGGGAGCAAAAGGGCGTGCCCGCGCGCATCGAGATCGGACCGCGCGATCTCGAGAGCGGATCGTGCGTCGTCAAGCGCCGCGACAGGGATCCCAAGGCCAAGACGTCCCTCCCGCTGGCCGGCGTGGGCGCTCAGATGACGCAGCTCATGAAGGACATTCAGATTTCGCTTTTCGAGCGCGCCAAGGCCTTTCGCGATTCCCGCACCCTCACGGTCGACACCTACGACGATTTCAAGAGCTCGCTCGAAGTGGGCGGCAAGGGCAATTTCTTGCTCGCCCACTGGGACGGCACGCGCGAGACCGAGAAAAAGATCAAAGACGACACCAAGGCCACCATTCGCTGCATTCCGGCCGAGGGATCCGACGAGCCGGGGATATGCGTCGTGTCCGGGCGGCCATCGAAGCAGCGCGTCTTGTTCGCGCAGGCGTACTAGACCGGGCTAGCTCGTCAATATGGATAGCCGGGCACGCCCAGCTCGGCTGCATAGAGCGCCGCGCTTTGATCGGGCCCCGATGTGATGTAGAGCGTCTTTCGATCCGCACCGCCGAAGGCGACATTGGTGCAAGCAGCGACGCCGGTGATGCGGCCGATCTTCGCGCCCGATGGGCCGTAGATGTCGACGCTCTGCTCACTGGCGTTGGTCGTGTAGAGGTTGCCGGCGCAATCCTTGGTCATGCCATCGGACGAAGCCTGCACGAACAGGCTCGGCGTTCCCGTCGAGCCATCGGGACTCACGGCGTACTTGTCGATCGCGCCCTTTGCGTTGCTCACGTAGAGCGTGTTTTCGTCGATCGACAGCGTGACGCCGTTGGGTTGCTGCTGCTTGTCGTCGATGAGGGACACGAGACCGGATGGCGACACGCGGTACACACCGGTGATCATGGTCTGGCTGGTGCGGCTCCCCAGCTGGTAGTTCGGGTCGGAGAAATAGATGTTTCCATCACTGCGTACGGCAACGTCGTTGGGCGAGTTGAAGTGCTTGCCCATGTAAGTAAGGTCGAGGTTGGTGCGCGTCCGGGCGACCGGATCGAACTTGGTCAAGCTCTGCGTGTCGTGGGTAGCGGCCAAGATCTGGCCGTCGGGCGCGATCGCAAGCCCGTTGCTGCCCGACGTGGGTAGAAAATCATCGACGGTGCTGGGCGGCGTCAGGCGGTGCATCACCGACGGAGGGCCCTTGGCGTTGTCTCCTCTGAAATTCATGTCCGAAAAGAACAGCACACCAAGACCCGCGAACCACACCGGACCCTCGATGAATTTGAAACCTCCTTTCACCAGCGTTGCCGCGATGGTGGGCGAGGCGAGCGGACTGCCGTACGTCGCCCCCGCCGCACACACGGGCAGAGCGTTGCCTCCCCCAGCGGCGATGGCGACGCTCGAGCGCGACGAACGTGCCGGCGCGGACTCGTGGGAGCAAGCGAGCGGCGAGAATCCCGCCAGCGCGACCCCGATACACGCCCACGAACGCAGCACCCTCACCACCACATGCTGACGGCGAGTGAGATCATGTCTTTGTCGGGCTTGATGTTGGGATCGGGCAGCGCCGGTGCACCCGATTTTACGAGCACGCCGGATCCGT
>JBBSDY010000730.1:0-2724 GCA_038240245.1 Polyangiales bacterium | reverse complement strand
ATCATCAAGGGCAAGCCGGGCAAGAGCTGGAACTGGAAGGGCAACTCGCGCGGCTTTCGCAACGCCGCCATGCGCAAGGAGATCCTCGCCCTGCGCGACGGGCTGCGCGAAGATTTACTGCGCCTGATGGACGATCTGGACGCCGATCTCGCGGCCTGTCTGTACATCGAGCTACGCCCCCTGGTGCAGGCCTACGAAGAGCTCAAGACGCGCGCGGGCAAGCTCGACTTTTTGGATCTGCTGCTCTTGACCCGCAACCTCTTGCGCGACGATCGCGGCGTGCGCAACGAGCTGCAGCAGAATTTTACCCACCTGCTCGTCGACGAGTTCCAGGATACCGATCCGCTCCAGGCCGACATCCTGATGCTTCTGTCGGCCGACGATCCCGCGGAGAGGGATCCCAACGTGGCGCGGCCGGTGCGGGGCAAGCTCTTCGTCGTCGGTGATCCCAAGCAATCGATCTACCGCTTCCGGCGCGCGGACGTCGCGCTCTACGAGGCGACCAAGAGAAGACTCGTTGCCGCCGGCGCCGAGGTCGTTCACCTGACCACCAGCTTTCGCAGCGTTCCCTCCATTCAAGAGGCCGTCAACTCGGCCTTCGCACCGCTCATGCAGGGGAGCGAAGACGGAAGTCAGGCCGAGTACGTGCCGCTCATGTCGTTTCGCGACGAGCCGCCGGGCCGCCCCACCGTGGTGGCCTTGCCGGTGCCCAAGCCGTATTCGGACTGGGGCAAGATCGTCAAATTCAGGATCGAAGAGTCGTTCCCCGATGCGGTGGGGGCCTTCGTCGATTTTCTCATCAACAAGAGCGGCTTCACCATCACCGAGCGCGAGAAGCCCGAGCAAAGCGTCCCCGTCCAGGCGCGCCACGTTTGCCTGCTGTTCAAGCGTTTCCAGCAATTTGGAGAGGACGTCACGCGCCCCTACGTGCGCGCCCTCGAGCTGCGTCACGTGCCCCACGTGCTGGTCGGCGGTCGATCTTTTCACCAGCGCGAAGAGGTCCTGGCCATTCGCAACGCTCTTTCGGCGATCGAATGGCCCGACGACGAGCTCAGCGTGTACGCGACCCTTCGCGGCCCGTTCTTCGCGGTGGGCGACGACGCCCTGCTCGCGTTTCGTCACCAGCACAAGCGCCTGATGCCGCTGCGGCGGATGGAAGAAGGCGAGCTCAATCCGCTCACCCGCGACGTGGCCGATTCGCTCGCCATTCTCGGCCGGTTGCATCGCGGCCGCAACCGCAGGCCCATCGCCGACACGCTGGCGCAGCTTCTCGAGGCGACGCGGGCACACGCCGGCGTCGCCATTTGGCCCACCGGTGAGCAGGCCCTCGGCAACATCTTGCGCGTGCTCGATCTGGCACGTCGCTTCGAAGCCTCCGGCGCGACGTCGTTTCGCTCTTTCGTCACTCGCCTCGACGACGAAGCCGAGCGCGGCGGGGCGGCCGAGGCCCCGGTCGTCGAAGAGGGGACGGACGGCGTACGCATGATGACCGTTCACAAGGCCAAGGGCCTCGAGTTTCCCGTGGTCATCCTGGTCGACCCCACGGCGCCCCAAACCGCACGGCAGCCGTCACGGTACGTCGATCCCATCCGCAGGTTGTGGGCGATGCCTCTTGCGGGGTGCTCGCCGATCGAGCTGCTCGAAAAGCGGGACGAAGTTCTCAAACACGACGCCGAAGAATCCGTGCGCCTCACGTATGTGGCCGCCACGCGCGCCCGCGAGATGCTCGTCGTGCCGGTGGTAGGAGACGCCCTGGCCCGCGACGAAGCAGCTTCCGGATGGCTCGATGCTCTGCACCCTGCCATCTTTCCCAGGGCCGCCGACCGGCGGAATGCCGAGCCCGCGCCCGGGTGCCCGCCGTTCGGAGCCGACAGCGTGCGCGAGCGCCCGGAGAGCGCCCACCGGGGCGCCGAGGGTGCGGTGCGGCCTGGTTTACATCGCCCCGAGGCCGGAAAGCACAAGGTCGTCTGGTGGGATCCTGCTGCGCTCGATCTCAATCGACAGGACGACGTCGGTCTCCGGCAGCAGCGCATTCTGGCGGCCGATGACGGTGCGACCGTCGCGACCGAGGGAGAACGTCTGCACGCCGAGTGGCAAGAGCGCCGCGTCGCGCTTCTCCAACGAGGCACTGCGCCTTCGCTTCGGGTGGTCACCGTCACCGAGCTGACCAAGCAGGATGCATCCGCGGCTCAGCTCCCGCCGTCACTTGCCGTGGTGATCGACCAGACCGATGCCCCGCGCAGCCAGCGCCCGCACGGAAAACGATTCGGCGTGCTCACCCACGCCGTCCTCTCTGCGGTCGACCTTGCCAGCGAGGCAGCTGAGATCGGCAAGCTGGCCAAGGTCGAGGGCCGTTTGCTCGCCGCCACGGCCGACGAGATCTCCGCTGCGGCCCTCGCCGTCGAGCGCGCGCTCGCGCATTCGTTGTTTTTGCGTGCTCGCGCGGCGAGCGTCTGCCGGCGCGAAGCGCCGATCTTGCTTGGTCTGCCCGGCGGCCAGCTCGTCGAGGGTGTTCTCGATCTGGCCTTCCGCGAAGTCGAAGCGGATGGCCCAGTCTGGACGGTGGTGGATTTCAAGACCGATGTCGAGATGGGCGAGCGCAAAGATGGCTACGCGCGACAGGTCGCGCTCTACGCCGATGCCGTGGCCCGTGCGACCGGCGAGCGCGCGCGTGGAGTTCTGCTATCCGTGTGATGCATGCCCGAGCTTCCCGAGGTCGAATTT
>JBBSDY010000729.1:0-2724 GCA_038240245.1 Polyangiales bacterium | reverse complement strand
CCGGTGAACGCCAGTGCGCTGGCCACCGAACCCAACGCGACCCATTTCGAAAAAGCTCTCATGATTTTGCCTCCGCTCCTCGGTACGACGTCAATCTGATGCCTTTTCATTGAGGAATCATGGAGGACGACCTGATGGCGCCGCCCCGAAACCTCAATGGTTTCTCAACAGTTGTTGAGTAGATTGAGAGCGTGCAAGAGCGCCTTTTGGTCGTCGAGGATGATCCCGGCGTTGCTGGAGGCATCGTCAGGGGCCTCAAGGAGGCGGGATTCGAGGTCGAGCTCGCCACGAGCGGCGTCGATGGAGCCAAGAAGGCGCTCGAGGGGCGCTTTGGTGCCATCATTCTCGATCTGATGCTCCCCGAGCAAACGGGGTTCGAGGTCCTCGAGCAACTGCAAGGACGTAGCTCGGTGCCCGTTCTGGTGCTCACCGCGCGTAGCGATCTCGCCGACCGCTTGCGCTGCTTCGGTCTGGGCGCCGCCGACTTCGTCACCAAACCGTTTTGGATCGAAGAGCTGGTTGCCCGCCTTCGAGTCAGGTTACGCCTCACCACCGAGGCCCCCAAGCGCGTCATCCGCTGGGCCAACGTGGCTCTCGATCTGGACAGCCGGCAAGTGACCATCGAGGGCGCCGACGCTGGTCTCACCAAGAACGAGTTCGATGTCCTGGCGCATCTCGTCGAACGTCAGGGGCGCGCCATTTCGCGCGATCAGCTCGCCGAGCACGCGCTTACCCCGTTCGAGCAACGCGATGCTCGCACCGTCGACAGCCACATCGCCCGCATCCGCAAGAAGCTGGGAGCCGAAGGCGGCGCGCGCATCGCCACGGTGTGGGGCATCGGCTACCGATTCGAGCCCGACAAAGAGGAAGGGTGAGGATCTGGCGCGGGCTCCGAACCCGGATCATCATCGGCTCGATTCTCTGCGGCATCCTGGGACTGGGCGTGTCGTGGTACCTCATCCGGCACACCGCACGCGAGGCGCTGCAGGCGGGCTTCGCGCCGTATGTGCGACGCACGCTCGACAACGGCGAGATCCAACGTTGCGAGCAAAGCCCCGAACGGTGGGCGCTCCTGCTACCTCGCAGCGCGCGCGTGGATGCCTACGACGAAGCCTCTCTGTCCTCGCGCAACCCCGATGCTCCGCCGCTCGACGAGTCCCTCTATCGGCGCCTTCAAGCCGGCGAGACCAGCCCCACCAGGTTCAATCGATTCGAAGGTGAGCAGGTGGCGGCCATGATCCTGCGCGCGGCGCCGAGCGGCCCGTGCAGCATCGTACAGGTGACCTGGGCGCCTCGCGGCGGACCGCGCAAACGGTTCGTCTACCTCATGCTAATCGGGACGTTGATCGTGATTGCGGCGGCAGCGGCGCTCGGTGTTTTCTTCGTCGTCCAGCCGCTCACCAAACGCATCGCCAAGCTCCGAACGGCCGCGGGGGCCATCGGGGCGCACGATGGCTACTCGACCTCCACCGATCCGGGTACCGACGAGCTGGGAGAGCTCTCGTCGAGCCTCGATCGCGCGCACGCGCGCATCCGGGCCGACGCCGATCGGCTCGAGGAGCGACAGCGCGCGCTCGAGCGGTACCTCGCCGACATCGCGCACGATCTCAAGACGCCCATCGCGTCGCTGCACATCGCCCTCGAGCAGGCCGCCAAGCTCAGCCGTGACCACGAGCTTTCGGGACTGCTCAAGAGCTCGCTCAAGGATGTCATCTACCTCGACGGCCTCACCACCAACCTTCGCCTCGCTTGCCAGCTCCGTGACGGATGGAATCCCGCCGAGGGCAATCCCAGCGTCGATCTCACCGATACCGTCGAGCGCGTCGTCTCGCGCGCCCTCTACTTCGCCAAGAACCGCGGCATCACGCTCGACACCGCACGCCCCGACGCGCGCGTGCTCGGGCGGTGCCATCCCACGGCTGCCGAGCAAGCGATCACGAACCTCGTCGAGAACGCAATTTCCTACGGCGATCCGGGCGGACATGTGGCCGTCGTGCTCGAGGCGGATGACACGACCTTCAGCTTGCTCGTCGTCGACGATGGTCCCGGGGTTCTTCCGGCCGAGCTTCCGCGGCTCGGCGAAAGGACGTTCCGATCGGACGAGGCCCGTCAGCGCGATCCCTCGGGCAGCGGGCTAGGCCTCGCCATCACCAGCGAGATCTGCGAGCTCTGCGGATGGAAGCTGTCCTTCGAACGGCAGGAGCCACGCGGCCTGGGTGTCAAGATCTCGGGCCCCACGATCGCTCCCCCTCCACAATCTTAGGGGTACCCTCGCCAAGCAATGTCGCGCGAGGGTACGGGCTGCGCCTGGTGTGGTTGAAGGTTGGTGCGCCGTGGTCTGATGCCGGGGTGCGCTGCGGGCAACCCGTGCACCAAGGATCTCAGCCAGCGGAGCCTGGTAATATCGACCAACGATAATATTTGAATCGTGCAGATGGTCGGCGTGGCCGCCGAGCTACGCTTGAATCATGCGCGAAGCCGTTCTTTTTGGTTCGTTCGCTTGTCTTTGCCTGCTCGTCGGGGCCTGCGGGGGCAGCCCGGATGCGGGCAACGATCTTCCGGCAAGCGGGGGATCCGACCAGTCCGCCACGGCCGGAGGGAGCGGCGGGGCGAGCGCGGGAGCAACCGACACCCACGATCCGGGTGGCCCCAGCGGGGCAACGGGAGGCGAATCGAACGGCGGCTCTTCGAACCAGGGCGGCGCCTCCAACCATGCAGGATCTT
>JBBSDY010000728.1:0-2730 GCA_038240245.1 Polyangiales bacterium | reverse complement strand
TTCTCGGCGATCGTCGAGCACGTCGGGCACAAAACGGAGTTTACCCCGCGCTACCTGTTCAGCGATCGCGAACGGGGGCAGCTGGTCGTGCGCGTACGTCTGCGCGTCGCCGATCCCGAAGAGGCGTTGCACGCGGGCGTGCCCGCTTTCGTGACCATCGGCCACGCGGGGCCTGCGCCGGCGAGCGTTGGATCGCGATGAGCCAGGCGAATGAGCCCGAGGCCAACGAGCAGCCCATCATTCTCACCGAGCACCTGTCGCGGAAGTTCGGCTCGCTCGTGGCGGTCAGCGACGTCTCGCTCTCGGTCCGAAGGGGCGAGATCTTCGGCGTGCTCGGGCCGAACGGCGCCGGCAAGTCGACGACCATCCGCATGCTGTGCGGAATCCTCGATCCTTCCGGTGGCAGCGGCACCGTCGTTGGTTTCGACATCGCGCGTGAGGCCGAGCGCATCAAAGAAAAAATCGGCTACATGACTCAGAGGTTCAGCCTCTACGAAGACCTGACCGTCCTCGACAATCTGCTCTTCTACGCCGGGATCTACGGCATCCCGCGTCGCCGGCGCCGCGCACGCGTCGACGAGGTTCTCGCCCGCGCGGGTCTCGTCGATCGCCAGCATCAGCTCGCCGGCACGCTGTCCGGGGGCTGGAAGCAGCGAGTGGCCCTTGCCAGCGCGACGATTCACGAGCCGCCGCTTCTCTTTCTGGACGAGCCCACCGCGGGCGTCGATCCGGTGAGCCGCCGCGATTTCTGGGACCAGATTCACCGCATTTCGTCTCTCGGCACGACGGTCCTGCTCACCACGCACTACATGGACGAGGCCGAGCGTTGCCACAGGCTCGCCTTCATCTTCCGGGGCGAGCTGCTCGACGTGGGGACACCGGCGCAAATCGTCGAGCGACGGCACCTTCGGGTGGCCGAGCTCGAGGTCGACCGGGCCACCGAGGCGGCCGACGCCCTGCGATCGCGCAGCGACGTCGACGAGGTGTCGCACTACGGCACGCAGCTGCGCCTGGCGACTCGGGCGCTCGCCAGCCCCGAGGTCGTGGCCAAAGAGACGCTCTTGCCTCTCGGCATTGCGATTCGTCAGTGCCGCGAGGGCCGCGTCACCGTCGAAGACGCGTTCGTCTCGATGGTTCGCGACGATCTGCGCAGGGCAGAAAAGGCAAAGGCCGCATGACCTTCCGCATCGGCGTCATCGCCTGGAAGGAGCTGCGCCAGCTACGCCGTGATCCGATGACCCTCGCCATGATGGTCGCGCTGCCCGTGATGCAGCTTCTGTTGTTCGGGTACGCCATCAACACCGACGTTCGCCACATTCCAACGGTGGTCTACGATCAGGATCACAGCGCTGCGTCGCGCGACATGGCCCGCAGCCTGGAGGCCACCAATTTCTACGACGTCATCGGCGAGGTGAGAAACTACGACGACATCGAGCGCGCGCTTCGCTCGGGGCAGGCCAAGGTGGCGCTGGTCATCCCGGCGCGTTACGGCTCCGATATCACGGCGGCGCGGACCGCTCGCCTGCAGCTGGTCGTCGACGGATCCGATCCCCAGACCGTGGCCAGCGCCATCAACACGGCGGCGTCTCTCGTGGCGGCGCGATCGAACGAGCTTCTGGTGGGTCGGCTGGCCCAGTCGGGAGGACGCGTGGCCGCAGCGCCGATCGAGCTCGAGCCGGCGACCTGGTACAACCCCGACCTTCGCACCTCGATCTACATCGTGCCGGGACTCATCGGGGTCATCCTCACCATGACCATGGTCATGCTCACCGCCATGGCCATCGTCCGCGAGCGCGAGCGCGGAACGCTGGAGCAGCTCATCGTGTCGCCAGTCAAGAACATCGAGCTCGTGGTCGGCAAAATCCTGCCCTACGTCGTCATCGGCTACGTGCAGATCACGTTGATCTTGCTCGCGGGTCGCGTCGTCTTCGGCGTACCGTTTCTCGGATCACCCGCGTTGCTTTATGGGTTGTCGTTCGTGTTCATCGCCGCCAACCTCGCCCTCGGGCTGTTCTTCTCGACCGTCGCCAAGACGCAGCAGCAAGCCATGCAGATGTCGTTTTTCTTCTTGCTGCCCAACATTCTCTTGAGCGGCTTCATGTTTCCGTTCGAGGCGATGCCCCGACCGGCACAGTGGCTTTCGCAGGCGCTTCCCCTGACTCATTTTCTCCGCATCGTCCGGGGCATCACGCTGAAGGGCAGCGGCTTCGCCGATGCGGCCCCCGAGCTTATGTGGCTCGCCGGAATTCTGGGCGCCCTGGTGACGATGGCGTCGCTGCGGTTCTCCAAGAAGATTGCCTGATGGCACGGCCGCGAAGCGACATCGAGCCCCGCATCGTGCGCGCGGCGCGCCGGCGGTTTCTCGAAGAAGGCGTCGACGGAGCCTCACTGCGCAAGATCGCCAGCGACGCGCGCACGAGCATCGGGATGGTCTATTATTACTTTCCCACCAAGGACGATCTGTTCCTGGCCGTGGTCGAGGAAACGTACGCCAAGCTTCTGGCCGACATGGCGGTCGCCCTCGGTCCCGACGCGCCCGTGAAGGAGCGGATTCGCCGTCTCTACGCGCGCGTCGGCGCGGTGAGCGACGACGAGCTCGCCACGGTGCGGCTCGTTCTACGTGAGGTGCTCGTATCGTCGAGTCGTCTCGATGGTCTGTTGGGGCGTTTTCAACGCGGCCACTTGCCGCTCGTGTTCGCGATGCTCGCCGACGGTGTCGAGGATGGGACC
>JBBSDY010000727.1:0-2734 GCA_038240245.1 Polyangiales bacterium | reverse complement strand
GTCACCAGCTCCGCGAGCTGCCCATCGTCGATGACGCCGGCAAGATCGTGGGCTTTCTGGATGAGGCCGATGTGACGCGCGCCTACCTCGCGGCGTCCACGCGCCCCGAAAAGTAACGGATCGAGGTTGCCGAAATGGATAGCGAGATGGATGGGAAGACCGCGAGCTACGGCCGATTCTGGGTGGCGTTCGTCGCCGCGGGACTGGTTGCGTTGCCCACCGATGGACGGGCGGCCAGCGATGGTGGCTCACCGGATCCCGACAACCGGACATTGCCCGCCATGACCAGCGCCGACCTCACCTTGCGCGCCCGACACCTCTTTCAAGCCATCGTCGAAAACCAACCGGCTCTGGCCGATGACTTCTTTTTCCCGAAGGAGCCATTCATACCCCTGAAAGACGTGGCCGATCCTGGCCGCTACTTCGACCAGCTTCTTGCCACCTACCATCGCGACATCGCCTCGCTCCACGCCAAACGCAAGGACTGGAGCGGAACCTCGTTCCTCTCGTTCGAGCTCGGCACCACTCCGGGATGGGTCGCGCCGGGCAAGGAGTACAACAAGATTGGCTACTTCCGAACGTTTCGCGGCAAGCTGACCTACAGCGTCGCAGACAAGATGCGAGAGCTGCCGGTGACCACCATCATCTCGTGGGACGGCCGCTGGTACGTAACCCACCTCGCGCCCATCGAGCACTGATCCTTCACCTACGGGCGCTGCATTGATCGATCTGGCCGTGAGATTCTGCGGCCGGCGTTCCGAGCTAGCTCGGCAAGGTCTCCAAAAAAGCTCGAACCGCGGCGAGAACGCGCGCGTCGGAGTCGACCTGCGTTGCGCCGGCTGCCTTGAGAGCTCCCGCCGAAACGACGAGAGAGTGATCGCCGCCGGTGACGACGTGCACGAAGGATGGAGCTTGCATCTTGGCGCGCACCGATTCGAGGAGCTCGAGTGGGCAGAGCGGATCACGTGTGCCCTGCACGAAGAGGATCGGTGTGCGCAGGCGCAGGAGCACTTCGTCGCGGATCGATTTCTTCTTGCCGGCGCCTTGCAGCGGGTAACCGAAACACACCAGGGCGCGAACGCCGGGCTCTTCGAGCGAGGCGTGGCAGCCGACGCGCGATCCCATCGATTTTCCGGCGAGCACCAGATCGCCGCCATGCTCGGCCACCGCGCTGTCCGCGGCAGCGCGGTGCGCGGCAATGAGCTTGGGCAGCGGATCGGGCGCTCGGCGGCCTTCTCGCATGTACGGGTAGTCGAACGGCACGACGCTCCCGAGTGCCGACAGTCGTTTCTGCCAGGCCTTCATCCAGGTGGACGTTGACGGCGCCCCGGCGCCAGGCGCGAAGACAATCAAACGGCGGTCGCTCATCCGGCGATGTTAGAGGCCGCGGCCGCACCCAGCAATGTTCAGGTGGTGCGAACGCCCACAGTGTCAGTCATGTGCTTTTGGCCCGCCGAAGAGCTGAGCGACGATGGTCTTGACCAACCAGAGGGTGCCTTGCCAAACATCGTCCTGTAGCGCGTGCATTCGGGGCTCGTCGCAGATGTAGGCATCGATGGCGTTGCTCGGTTTGCGGCAAGCGTCGGAGACGACGACGCGTTCGTTGCAGAGAAAGCCCTCGGCGACCGTGTTGGCTTCACGACAGAAGCGCAGACCGGCCGGCTCGTCGGAGATGGGCGGCTCGAAGAGGGGCGGTGCTCGCGCGCCGACCACGTCGCGTTCTTCGAGCCCGATGGCGCAAACGGCCGGTGAAACCAGGGAAGGAGGGGAAGAGGTACACGTGAGGGGCTCGGCGATCGGTTCGTCGAAGCACGCCGCGCGCGCACCGGGTGCAACGGGCTGGGTCATGAGGGGCCTTTGCTTTCTCCTCGAGCGATTTCGAGGTGGCTGTCACCCCCTCGGCACGACACCCGCTGCGGTTGCCTGGAAAATGAAGATTTTTTGAGCTAAGACTTTCTAGGCTGGAGGATCCCATGCAAGCTTCTATGCCCGCCTCGGATGGCCGAGCTCACCGACGGTTCAGCATCGAGCTCGAGGTGAGCCTGAATAGCGACTCGAACTTCTACATGGGGCTGACCCAGAACCTATCCAACGGGGGACTCTTCGTTGCTACCCATCTGGTCAAACCCGTCGGCACCGAGGTCGAGCTAAGCTTGCGTCTCCCGATTGGCGATGCCGCCCTGTCACTGCGCGGCGTGGTTCGCTGGGTGCGTGAGTTTCACCACGGCGAGCCCTTGCCGGGGATGGGAATCGCCTTCGAAAATCCGTCCGCAGACGATCTCCGAAAGATCGAGGACTTCCTGGCGACACGGACGCCGTTGTTTTTCGATATGGTGTAGCTCCAGTTTCAATTCCGTGAAGCCGTTGTACTGAACAAAACAAGGCGCGCACCTGCCCGAAGCAAGAGCGGGCTGCACGACCCAGGATGTGGGCTGATGAGCGAGAAGCGCCCCGCGTCCGGGCGTAGAGATCGATGATCTCGTCCGATTGCATCGAGGATATACTGATGAGTCCAGGCATGTTCATCTCAAGCAAGCGGGATAGCAGATGAGCATTTTCTCCAGGCTCTTCAACAAGGGCTCAGACGCCGAAGGTGAGCAAGAACCCTCCGCCGAAGGCCAAGAAGGAGACGCTGCAGCGGACGCGAAGAAGTCGATGCGCCCCGAGGCACCGTCGTTTCAGATCAATCCGCCGCCCGACGACGCCTCGACGTCGGGTGTTGCTGCCACACCGG
>JBBSDY010000726.1:0-2737 GCA_038240245.1 Polyangiales bacterium | reverse complement strand
TCACCGACGGCAAGACGCACGCGGCCAAGGTTGCGCGGTCCGACAGGGCAACGACCCCTGTCGCAGCGGCGCAGGCTCCCGAGCCCAAAGAAGCACCGGCGCCCAAGGCAGCTCCCGCAGCCCAGGCCGATCCTCCCGGTCTCGCCGGCGCCATCAAAAAAGCCGTCGGTCCCACCGAGCAGGCCGCCAAGGAAGAAACCGCGGCCCCTGCGGCTGCAGCCATCCGTGGTGACATTCCCGAAGCTCCGCCGCAGGGCGCCATCCAGGGCGCGCTCGGCTCGCAGCGCGGCGCAGCGCGAAGCTGCGTTGCTGGTCACGACTCGCCGTCTCGAGCCACGATTGTTTTTGCGTCGACCGGCAAGGTCCAGAGCGTGTCGGTCACCGGACCTGCGGCTGGCACCGCCGCCGAAGGCTGCATCAAGTCGGTCTTGTCCAAGGCCAACGTCGGGCCGTTTCAGCGCTCGTCGTTCAGCGTATCGACGACGATCTCGCCGCCGTAGGTCTCAGCCTCGCGACAGCGCAAACCAGAGCGAAGCTCCCGGGATGGGAGCCTTGTCGAGAACCGTCGCCATGCGGTGCTCGAGCGTCACCATCGAAAAGAGAGCGCTGTTGACGGGCCAGCGGGGCACGGTGAGGTTTTGCACCGCGCCCGCAGCATCGCCGCGCTTTCCGACCAAACGCCGCTGAGCCCACATCAGGGGAACGAGCGAGCGAAAGAAGGGCGCGATCTCGACGATGCTGGCGCCCCTCACGCTCGCGAGCACGTCGCGCAGAGTGCGCGACGAATAGCGCGTCTTGTGGCCGGCGTGCTCGTCGATTCCGCTCCACAGCGCCATCAAGGCGGGCACCGTTCCCACGAGGTGGCCGCCCGGTGCAAGCCAACCGAGCGCGTCCTCGATGGCCTTTTTCGGATCGTCCAGGTGCTCGATGACGTCGAACATGCACACGACGTCGAACGTTTCACCTCGAAGATCGGGCACGCCGCGCCGCAGATCGCGACAGAGAAACCGCGCGGTGGGCGCCCTGGCCACCGCCACGTCGATGAGCGAGCGATGACCATCGACGCCCGTCACCTCGTACCCCGCGCGGCAGAGATCGGCAGCGACGCACCCCGCTCCGCAACCCAGCTCGAGAACCCGGCTTCGCGAAGCAGCCCCGAGCTCGCCGAGCTTGCGTCGGATGTAGCGATTGCGCGCGCGATGCCAAAAATGCGTTTCCTCGGCGCGCAGGAGCGCCTTCACGTCGGCGTCGTCCGAAATGTCGAACGCCGGATCGTCGGGCGACAGCTCGGAAGCAGAGAGCAATGTCACCCCGCGCTCCTTCGCTACTCGCCGAAGAGCTCGCGATGCACGTCGGACATGATTTCGTGAGCGCGATCGGTCGAGATATCCATGGCCATGGCCATCTCGTCGAGCGCGTCGGACTCCTCGGGCGCCACGGAGTCGTCGACGAAGGCCACCGCCGTCGCCAGCCGAAATGCAATCTCGGCGCTGGGCTTGCCCTTCAGGGCCTTGGCCACGGCGCGCGAACGACGTTCCCAGCCTTCTTCTTCGAGTAGCGCGCGCATCTCGCTGAGCATTCCCTCGATATCGGCCTCGGACGCTCCTTCGACGATGGCGTCGATCGAATCGGCAAAACGCTGCATCTCTTCGGGTGAGACTTCGCCGTCGGCGGCGGCCATCAGGAACATCGCCTCGAGAATGGACGATGCTTCCGTCCCACCGCTATCGAGGCCCGCGTCTTCGCTCATGACCCTGAGTTTGTCGATCCGATCAGCCGTGAGCTCGCGCATGGGGTTTCTCCGGGGGGGATTCTATCACCCCGGGTCTGGCGGCGACCAGGCTGGTGCCGCTACATCGACCCACGCCCGGCCCTTCTCGGCCGCTCTCGCCGCGCGGTAAAGGAACGTCACCCCTGCGGACAGAAGCAGCAAGCATCCCCACTGCGCGGGCGTCAGGCCGCCGTACCGGGGATCGGCTTGCCCGTGGTACTCGGTTTCTTGAACTCGCAAGAAATCGAGAGCGAACCGTGTCGGCGCATAGGCAATGCACATGATCCCCAAGAAAAAGCCGGGCGGCCGTGGCTTTTTCATGAGAAATAGAAACGTGATGGCCAGGGGAATCGTCAGGAGCATCTCGTAGAGTCCGAGATCGAAGCGACCACCGCCCGGGTACTGCACCGCAAACCACGCGTTCGAGAGCATGCCCGGATGGTCGTGAGCGACCGAGCAACCCGAACGCCCGAAGACCCAGCCCAGCGGGAACGTGCTGGCAACCACGTCGGCGTAGGCAAGGGTCGATGCCTTGAACTTGTGTCGCCAATAGAGCAGGCCCAGAAATGCGCCGGTGAATCCACCGAAGCTCGATTGACCGTCCCAGATTCTGAGCAGCGACGCCGGCGACTCGGCGATGTGATCGGGATGGTAAAAAATCGTGTCGAACACGTGCCCGCCCACGAAGCCGCCCACCAGGATGTAAAAAACGAACGACGAGAGCGCCTTGCTGTCGAGCTTGAAGCGATCGCCCTGTCGCTTGACCAGCTCGGTCCCGACGTAAACGCCGATGGCCACCAGCGTGCCGAAGGGTTTGATCGACAGCTCGCCGATGTCGAGGGGACCGAGGTGTCCGGGCCCGAAGATGTGCAACGGCGGGATGTTGATGTACGGGATCAGGGGGCCGGTCATGTCAGGTGCCGAGTTATAGCCCGGCCGGTCCGTGGATGACCACCCGGTCGTCCG
>JBBSDY010000725.1:0-2739 GCA_038240245.1 Polyangiales bacterium | reverse complement strand
GTTCAGAATAATGAAATAGGCAGGTTGTGTGGCAGCATCGTACGCCCCGTCGAATAGTTCGACGAGGCAATCGGAGTCGGCCGCGTCGACGAGCGAAGAGAGGTCAACCTGACCGGTGAGAGCTCCATTGTCGACGTCGACGACCGCTATGTGGTTGGTGCTGAGAAGGGGAACGTAGGCCTTGGCCCCTGTGCTCACGACGCTAACGGGATTGAGGGCATAAGCGCCTGCTTCTGGCGAGCCGAGATCGAGCGTTTTGCTAGCGAGCCAGGGCTTGTCCTTCTGAAGAATGACCAGCTTGCCATTGTCGCGCTCGAGCATGAAGCCACGACCGCCGCTCACGACTGGAACGGTGTCGCTCGTGTTGGGAAACACCGTGCTGCCTGCGCTCTGCTTGGTCGCCCAGTCGAGGGCGACGAGCTTGGCGCTCCCGCTGCCGTAGTCGGCCCCAACCGCCAGGGCATAGCTCTTGCTGCCCGCGTCGTCGGCATCGTTCGCATCGCCTGACGCGCCGGCATCGGTCCCCGTTTCAGCAGACCCCTCGACGCGTGCATCGGACACCACGCTCCGATCGGCTCCGGCGTCGATTGCACCGTCAGCCCCTTCGGTCCCGTTGCCCGCGGCGCCAGCGCTTCCGCCGGCAACGGCACTACCAGAGCTACCCGCTGACCCAGCAGTCCCTGCGTGACCGGCTCCGCCGGTCCCCGTGGCTCCTCCACCGCCGGCGTTCACCAACCCCGCCGGCTCCTCGTCCGCATTACATCCCAGGGCCCCCGCTGCCACGAGCGCCGAGCCCAACCAAGCCATGTATCGTCGTCGAATCATCGTCCGTCTCCTTGCCGCTCGTGCCTCCACGCAGTCGCGACGTTTCGAGCGACCTGCGCGAAAATGGGAGAGAGCGGCGGACGGCGGACGGAACGACGAATCGATCAGGAGCCGGTCGACGCTGGCCCCGCATCCCCGCGGAGGTCAGGCGTTGCGACGACCGGAAGTAGGTCTCCTGGCTTCTGGATCATCCTCCAGCGAGCCCTTCCCAGGGCATCCGCCCCAGTGGTCGCGCTCGCTATCGTTCCCAGTTACAGTGGCGGGGGCCGCGCCGGATTCACACCGGCTTCCCTTGTTCACCCTCGGGCCTACAGGCCCGCTGGCACTACCGATCGACGGCGGGCCAACAGCTCCCGCGGGGCAGGGTTTAACACCGCTTGCGACCGTTGGAAAGGGCGACGAGGTGGGGACCCGTCGGGCGGCCCTTACTTCTCGCAGGTCGCGTTGCACGTTCGCGCCGTTACGGTCGGCGCGTCGGTGGGGGCCTTGGCGAACGGCGCGCAGGCAAAGTCGAGCATGTCGAGCATCGCATCGGCGTTGGCGTCGCGGTAGGTGATCGCCGGCAGATCGAAGATGAACTGAATGAATCGCAAAATGCTGGTGTGGCTGTGGACGCCGTGCGAGACGAACTTGGCCCGCGAGAAGGGCGACACGACGAAGACGGGAACCCGGAAGCCCAGGTGATCGTCATCGGGGCTGTCGGCGGCCGCGTTGTTGTAGGTGCACGCCTTGGGCGGGGGAACGTGATCGGCAAATCCGCCCCACTCGTCGTAGGTGAAAAGGAACACCGTGGACGACCACGTCGGGCTCTTGAAAATGTGGTCGACCAAACCGCGTACGTAGACTTCGCTCTGGCTCACGTTGTTGCTGGGGTGCTCGTCGTTTCTGGGATTGACGAACACGACGGTAGGCAAGGTTCCATCGGCCAGGGCCTTGTCGAGATCGGCGAGTGGCTTGGTGTTGTTGGGGAACGGATTCACGCCGTAAGAGCCGCCCAGGTAATTGCCGCCATCGTAGTAGGTCATCCAGTCGACCTTCTTCGCCGTCAGCTCGTCGAAGATGGTCGCGCGCGCGGCCGGGATCGAAGCCTGGTAGAGGTAGCGCCGGTTTTGGTAGGTGGGGCCCATGAGCGCATGAAAATAGCGATCGCTCGTGGCGAACTTGGTGACGAGCCACGTGTAAAACGGGTGATCGGCATCGTCGTAGTAGCCCATGGCGACGTTGGCGCCGGTCTTCAAGAAGCCATCCATCTTGCCGGTGTCCCACTCGGCAATTCCATCGGGCGTCTGGTGCGGCGGATCGCAGGGACAGGGCGTGGCAAGGTGATGAGGAGCCACGGCGGTGCCGGTGGCGTCGGGGTTCGTGAAATCTGCGGGCATCCCATCCATGCCGTGCCCGGTGTGGCCGAACATGTTGTCGAACGAGTGGTTCTCTTGCATGAGAACGATCACGTGCTTGACCGCCTTGCGAGCAGCGGCGGGATCGACGCCAATGGTGTCGGCGACGAGCGACATGGGTTTGAACGTGCAGGTGTCGCGCTGGGCGGCGTGGGCATCGACGATCTGTGGGCTCGAGCACGACGGGCCGGGTGCACCGTCCCCGCCCAGAGATGCCTCGGCCACCGACTCGCCATCGACGCCGCCCTCGAAGGTGAAGCCTCCACCCGACTCGGAGCTGCCTCCCGATCCCGGATCGGTGTAGAGAGAGCCCGATCCCCCACCGTGGCCGGCGAGTTGCTCGACACCGGTGTCGGGCGACGACATCGAGGTGGCATCCGCGCCACCGCTCGCGCCGCAACCGAGCAGCGCCCCACCTAGCATCAGGATTGTCGCACGGCCCATGTTGCTCCTGGGAGCTGCTGTCAGCTTTTGCGCACCGCGCCCGTGCTCACCTCGGTGAGCAAGCTCTGGATGC
>JBBSDY010000724.1:0-2752 GCA_038240245.1 Polyangiales bacterium | reverse complement strand
TCGTTGCCGAGGATCTTGTTCGACTCGGCGTCGCTCTTCCATTCTTCGAGCGTTTGACCGCTTTCGGTGGGCCGGTCGATCCAGGGGATGAGGCTGCCGGCGAGGGGCGCGCCGAACTGGGCGCGCGGAAAATCGGCCGAGGCCTGGGTGGCGCCAACCATGCGGTCGATTTCGAGAATCGACGACGCCGGATCGTCGATGAGCTGGGAGCACGCGCCGCCAATGGATCGCATCTGGGCGACGAGCTCACGCATGTGTTTGGCGCCGCCGCCGGATGCTGCCTGGTACGTCGAGCTGTTGATCCACTCGACCCAGCCCTGGCGATAAAGGCCGATCGTCGCCATGAGCATCAAGCTGACCGTGCAGTTGCCGCCGATGTAGTCGCGGATTCCCGAAGCGATGGCGCGGTCGATGATGTCGCGGTTGACCGGATCGAGAACGATGACGGCGTCCTTGTCCATTCGCAGCGAACGGGCCGCGTCGATCCAGTAGCCCTTCCAGCCCGCCTTGCGCAGCCTGGGGTGGATGTCTTTCGTGTAGTCGCCGCCCTGGCAGCTGATGAGAAAGTCCATCCGGCTGAGGGCGGCAATGTCGTTCGCGTCGTCGACGGGAGGCGTCTCGCGCCCGATGTCGGGGCCGCGCGCTCCGGCCTGTGAGGTGGAGAAGAACCGGGGATCGATGCGGGCGAAGTCTCGCTCGGCGAGCATTCGCTCGACGAGCACCGATCCAACCATTCCTCTCCAACCGATGATGCCCACCGTTTTCATGTGTCTACCTGGCAAGAATGTAGCATAACGGAGCAACCATGAGCGAACAGCGCCCTCACCCCACCGGGGGTGAAAGCCTCCCCACCATCGACGTGAACGAGCGAGGCGCCGAGAAAGACGGCCAGCCGCAAGTCATGAACCGGCGGCTCTTCATGCAGTTTCTCGCGTTTCACGCGAACGGAACGTCACCCGACGAGGCGGTGATGGCCCTGGCCGAAGGCTTCACCAACCGCCGCACGGCCGCGGTGATCTACCACGACGTGAACGATCCGCGCGGGCTCGGCGTGCTCACCTGGTCCGAGGATCCATCCCACTTCGTCACCGCGGTGCGACCCGTGCTCGGAGATGCGAAGATCGGGCTCACCCTTCGATCCGAGCTGACCATGCTCGGCCGAACGTACAGCACGGGCTTCGAGCCGAACCTCGAGTTCTGGCTGATCGAACGACCCAAGGAGACCGTGCTCAACGAGGCGCACGGCTGGGCGGTCTGGTATCCGCTGCGCCGTAGCGGCGCATTTTCCAAGCTCGAGCCGCGCGAGCAGGGGAGCATCTTGCGCGAGCACGGGACCATCGGCCGCGCCTATGGCTCGCAAGATCTCGCCCACGACGTTCGCCTCGCCTGTCACGGTCTCGACGCCAACGACAACGAGTTCGTGATCGGGCTCATCGGCAAAGATCTGCATCCCCTGTCGCACATCGTGCAGTCGATGCGAAAGACGCGACAGACGTCGGAGTTCATCAGTCAGATGGGCCCCTTCTTCGTGGGGCGTGTGGCCTGGCGCGGCGCGGGGATGTAGCTCAGCCCACCAGCAGATCCGCCAGCTGCTGAAAGGTGTCGAGCGTAAGAATCATGTTCGAGCACTTGCCGAAGCCATAGCTGGCGAAGGCGAAGGGCACGTCGTTGTCCATGGCGGCTTTCTCGTCGCCCGTCGTGTCCCCCACGAAAAGGGGCGTCGACAGCCCGTTGCGGGCAATCACCGTTCGCAGGTTTTCGGTCTTTGACCAGCCGGTGTTGCCCAAGCATTCGTGGTCGCGAAACAGCGGACCGAAGCCGGTGAGCTCGAAGAACGTCTCGATGTAGCCCGACTGACAGTTGCTCACGATGAAGAGGGGGAAGCGCGCGGCGAGCCGCTCGAGCCCCTCGGCGACGCCGGGAAAGATAAGGCCGCCTCGCTCGGTGATGACCCGGGTGTCCTCTTCCTGAGTTTCTTCGGCGAGAAGTGCCAGATGCTCTTCGGGAAGGCCGACGAATATCTCACGGATGCACGCGGCGTGCGGCCGACCCGTCACGCTGCGAACGTCGTCGGCCGTGATCTCTCGAAAGGCGATTGCATGGCGTCGCGCCACGTTGTTCCAGCCGATGGCGCACGACGAGCACGTGTCCCACAACGTCCCATCCAGGTCGAAGACGATGGAGTCCAGGCGGGCCAGCCGTTGGCTCATGGGTCAGCGCGTCCTGCTTTCTCGAGCAGGACGCGTGCGGCGCCCTCGGCCCTGGCTCCTTCTGCGCGGCGGTCGAGACGAAAGGCGAGCAGCGAGGCCTCGCGAAAACGATCGAGGGCGGGCTCGAGCTTGGAGAGATGCTCGAGCAGCTCGCCCGAGCGCAAGAGCGCAGCGAGCTTGCGCCCTGCCCCGTCGTCGCCGAGAAGCGCCAACGCCTTCTCGAGGCAGGCGAGCTCGCGCCTGGCGGCCCGATGCATTCGCGCGCATTCCGCCGCTTCGAGGTAGGCGACGCCGGCCAGGTCGAGGGCGCCCGACTTCTCGCGCTGCTCGGCCAACAGCTCGAGGTACTCTTCATGCGTGCGCGTCTCGGGTTGGCCGTCGAGCCAGTCGGCAATGAGGCGGTGCCACTGGCGAGCTTCGCTGGGGTTGATGAGCGCGGCCATCTGGTTGCGCTCGAGGCGATGCTTGAAAAGGTATTCCTCGTCGTCGGCGAACGTGGAGTCGGGCAGACGCATGATGTAGTCGCGCTCGGCCAGGCGGCC
>JBBSDY010000723.1:0-2752 GCA_038240245.1 Polyangiales bacterium | reverse complement strand
CGGCGCGGCGCGGCGGCCGTGCTCTGGATCGAGAACGCAGACGATCGCCTGCTCACGATCTACTGGGTCGAGCCCAGGCAGCCGCGGGTGTGGCTGAGACAGCTGTCGGCGGCACTCGACGGGTTCGACGCTACCCGCGAGAAAGCTGCCCTGGTCGCGCGATCGGGTGTCGAGGCGCTCCTCGACGCCGGGAGCGTCGCTGCGGAAGCGGTTGCCCTTGCGCCACCCGAGCGCGAGCCACCGGTCGAAGCGCCAGCCGCATCGAAAGCCCCGACCAGTCAGGACCGAAGGCGCACCGTGGCCGTGGGTCTCGGCTACGAGGGCGACACCTTTGCGCGCGAGGTCGCCTGGCAGAGTGGAATTCACGTCGAGATGCAGTGGTCGCCCTTGCCCTGGTTTTATGCCGGGGTGAAGTACTCGTGGTTCGCTCCGGTATCCGTCTCTTCTGCGGAATTGTCGGCCAGCGTCACGCGGCATCCCGCAGAGCTGTTGGTGGGCTACCGACTGCCCCGCCGCCTGGCGGTGCGACTCGAGCTCGGCCTCATCGCCGACTACACGACGCGGTCAACGGTGTCTGCTGATGTGGGGATCTTCCCTACCAACGACGTTCACCGACTTCTCCTTGGCTGCGCGGAACGGGCCGGTATCGACTGGCTTGCCACCGACCGCGTTCGACTCTTTGCGCTGGTGGGAGCCGACGTTGTCTTCAACAATTTCGACTACCTGGTCGATGGGACCACCCGCCGAGCTGCGCTCCGACCGCGCTCTGCCCGGGCAACCGCCGAGCTCGGTGCGACCGTCGAAATTTGGTGAACGACGAATTTGCGGCCCCTACGGGTCGCGCGATGACACCCATAGATACGCGGTGATCCCATCAACGTCCCTTTTCGAAGCACCCCATCCCCAGAAGCGCCAGCCGACGAAGTCTTCGTCGACGATCTTCGCCTGATGCGGCGCGTTGCGGCGGGAGACCGGAGTGCCCAGGCCTCACTCGCGGCTCGACTGAGCGGGCGCGTGCGGCGAGTCTCCAGCGCGCTCCTGCGCAACTCTTCCGACTCCGAAGACGCTGCTCAGATCGCCCTGCTCGAGATCCTGCGCTCGGCGAGCAACTATCGGGGCGTGGGGGCCATCGAGCGCTGGGCCGATCGCCTCGTGGCCCGGGTGGCCGGCCGCATCGTTCGCGAACGCAGGCAGCGGCTCGATCGACTCGATCCGGATGCGGACTTCGAGGAAATCACCATGACGCCGCCCGACTCGAGCGCCACGGAAGACGTCCCCCGACCGATGGTCGACTACCTCGATGTTTTGCCCGAGCAGCTGCGCATGGTGCTCGTTCTGCGTCACACCTTCGGCTACAGCCTCGAAGAAATTGGCGACCTCGTGGAGGCAACCCCCAACGCAGCCAAGAAACGCCTGAACCGCGCGAGCCAAGCCATTCGCCGAATGATTCGGCGTGACCGCGTGGTGGGCCTCCATCTCGGAAGGGGGCCATCGTGAGTCGACTCGACTGCGAGCGATGGGCGAGTCTGTTCGATCGCCAGACCGCTTCCGATCCCCTGTCATCGGACGAATCCGCGCAGCAGACGCAACACGTCCGAGCATGCCCCGCCTGCGCCCAAGAGCTTGCCGCCTGGCACGAGCTGCGCGCCATGGATCCGGCGCTCGGCCCGACCATGGACCGCGATCGGGCTCTCGAAGACATCGTCCTGAAGAAGCTCTGGAACGACGACGCGAAGGCTCGACCGAATCGCACGACCCTCTTGGCCCGCATGCAAGGCGGTCGTCGATCGCTCGGTTTCGCAGCGGCTCTCATGGCGGCGGCGCTCTGCATGGCGATTGTTCTGTGGTCACGCCGAAAGCCCGGGCCGGCACCCACCGATGCCCAGGCGCACGTCACGGTGGGTACGGGAATCGCCGACGTTTCGGGATCGCCAGCACGCAGGTTGGGCGAGCCGATCAAGCTCGGCGAGATCGTGTCGGCGACTTCCGGACCGGTCTGTCTCTTGATCGAGCCGGGCATCAGTGCGTGCCTGGCTGCCGGAGGAGAGCTGCAAGTTGCCGATACGGATCTGGCGCACCGGCGCATGCATTTGAACCGCGGGCGACTCGTGGCGTCGCTCACCCCTCAACCCAAGGGATCCACATTTTCGATTTCCACGCGGGCTGGACAGGTCACCGCCGTCGGAACCGTCTTTGCCGTCGAAGTGCCCGCCGACGGCGATCCGGTGCTGGTGCGGGTGCATCATGGGTCGGTCCTCGTTCGTACCGACGGTGGGCACGAGCAGATCCTCCATGTTCACGAGGCCATCGCCCTGGGGACCAAAATCGCACGTGACTTGCCGCTCGAGGACGAGCAACGCGATCGCGCCCTGCTTACGGGTGAAAACGTGGCGCCTCCCGCTCCGGCAAGCTCGGCCACCGCGGCGGTCGACCCGAGTCCTGCCACCGAGCCACGAGCAGCAGCGGCCGCGCAGCCTTCGGTGTCGTCGGATCCCGTCATCGCTCCCGCGGGTCTTCTTCGCCAGGCCGTCGACCTTCGCTCGCGCAATCAGTTTTCCGAGGCGGCCCAGGTCTATCGACGTTTGCAATCTTTGTATCCGACGAGCCCCGAAGCGCGAGCAGGCCTCGTCTCGCTGGGCGACATTCAACTCTCGCGGCTGCACGATCCACGTGCCGCGCTCAAGTCCTTCGGCGCCTACCTGGCCAGTGGCGATCGCACACTCGAGCAAGAAGCAGAATACGGTCGAGTCCG
>JBBSDY010000722.1:0-2754 GCA_038240245.1 Polyangiales bacterium | reverse complement strand
GAGCCGTTCTCGGCGAGGATGACCTCGTAGCTCCACGAAAAAGGGGCCAGCCTCTCGCGCAGGTCGACGACGGCGGCGTGAAGGATCCCTTCTTCGTTGTAGATAGGGATGACGATGGAGATTCGAGGGGGGGGCGCCACGAAAGGCGGCCTGTATATCACATGTAGCTGACGTCGCCCCAGTTGACGCCGCTGCCCACATCGACCTCGAGGGGCACGTCCAGCGGGTAGACGGTTTCCATGGCGTGCTTCACCGTCGTCATGGCCTCTCCCACCAGCGCCTCGGGAACCTCGAAAACGAGCTCGTCGTGGACGGTGAGGACCATGCGGGCGCCAGGCACCACGGGCTCGGCCAGGCGAATCATGGCCAGCTTGAGCAGGTCGGCCGCCGTGCCCTGGATGGGGGTGTTCTGCGCCACGCGTTCGGCGGCGGCCCGCAGCATCCCGTTCGATGACCGAATGTTGGGAAGCAGGCGCTGGCGCCCAAAGAGCGTGCGAACCGCCTCGCTCCGGCGCGCGAGCTCGAGGGTCTCGTCCATGAAGGCTCGCACCCGGCCGTAGCGCTTGAAATAGGCGGCGATGAACTCGGCGGCCTGCGCGCGCGTGATGTCGAGGCGCTTGGCGAGAGTGACCTCGCCCATGCCGTAGACGATGCCGAAGTTGATGGTCTTCGCGCGGCGGCGCATGTCCTCGGTGACACCCTCGGCTGCGACGCTGAACACCTCCATGGCCGTGCGCGTGTGGACGTCCTGGCCGGCGCGAAAGCCGTCGATGAGGACCGGATCTTGGGCGAGGTGGGCGAGCACGCGAAGCTCGATCTGCGAGTAGTCGGCGGTGACGATGCGCATGCCCGGGGGCGCGGTGAAGGCCCGGCGGATGGAGCGTCCGAGCTCACTGCGAACCGGGATGTTCTGCAGGTTGGGGTTGTTCGACGAGATTCGCCCCGTCGCCGCCACGGCCTGCCCCCAGTCGGTGTGGATCCGCCCCGTCTGCCGGTTGACGAGCGCGGGCAAGGCATCGACGTAGGTGCCCTTGAGCTTGGAGAGCTGGCGGTGGTCGAGCAAAACTTTGGGCAGCTCGTGCTCCTCGGAAAGCTGCTCGAGCACGTCGGCGTCGGTGGAGCGCGAGGTCTTGGTTCGCTTGATGGGTTTCAAGCCGAGCTCGTCGAAGAGGATGGTCTCCAGCTGACGCGGCGAGTTGACGTTGAACTCCCGTTTTGCCGCCTCGTGCGCTCGCTTCTCGAGCGAGGCCATCTCGGTGTCCATGCTCTTGCGCAGCCGCTCGAGCTCGGGAAGGTCGACGAACACGCCGGTGCGCTCCATCTCGGCGAGAACACGCGCGAGGGGCGCCTCGATCTTGTCCATCACGTCGACCAGGCCCTGTTTTTCGACGAGCGGCCGGAAGCGATCGGCCAGCCGCAAAACGGCCTCGACGTTCTTGCCCGCATATTCGGTGGCCGTCTCCACGTCCACCTCGTCGAATCCCAGCTTCGCGCCGCGCGCCTTCGAGGTGAGCTGGTCGAAGGTCGCCAGGGTGGCGTCGAGCTCTCTTTTGGCGACGATGGAAAGATGGTTGGGCGCCTCCGGATCGAGCAGATAGCTCGCGATCATGACGTCGAAAGCCGGGCCCTTCACGCTCATCCCCTGCCGCGAAAGCGCGACGTCGATGTACTTGAGATCGTGCGCCAGCTTGGTCACCCTGGCATCGGCGAGAATCGGACCGAGAGCTTCGCGCACCTCGTCCTGCTTGAGCTGCCTTGGCGAGCCGATGTAGCGGTGGCCCATTGGCACATAGAAGCCTTCTGCGGCCTGCGTGGCGAGCGCGATGCCCACCACGTCGGCTCGCATCGGTTCGGGCGACGTCGTTTCGACTCCGATCGCCAGGCGCCCCGCATCTCGCGCGCGCTCGATGAGCGCCCGAAGATCTTCGATCGCGGTGATCGACTTGCACGCGATCGCTTGCTGCGGGACAACGGGCCTCACGTCCGCGGGGATCCCGGCGATCATCCTCTGAAAACCGAGCTCGGTGTAGAGCGTTCTTAGCCGCTCGAAGTCTGCGCCGCCGTAGCGCAGCTCGTCGAGGTCGAAGCTGATCGGCTCGTCATCGCGCAGCGAGACGAGCTTCTGCGAAAGTCGGGCGTTGGCTTCGTGCGTCACGAGAAGCTCGTTCAGCCGCTTCTTCTGAACCTCGGCGATGTGCGCGTAGATGCCATCGATCGATCCGAACTTGTGCAGGAGATCGGCCGCGGTCTTCGGACCCACCGACGGGACGCCGGGAATGTTGTCCGATGTATCGCCGGTAAGGGCGAGCAAATCGCGCATCTTGTCCGGCAAGACACCGAATTTTTCCTGTACCTCGGGCGGTCCATAGGCCTTGTCGCGCATCGTGTCCCACATCACCACCCGCTCGCCGAGCAGCTGCATCAAATCCTTGTCGGCGCCCACGATCACGATGAAAAGGCCGGCCGCCACGGCGTGTCTTGCCACGGTGGCGATCAGATCGTCGGCTTCCACGCCATCTTGCTGGAAAATGGGGATGCGGTACGCCTCGACGATCTCGCGCGACCTTTGCATCTGCAGGCCGAGATCCGGCGGATGCGCGGAACGGGTCGCCTTGTAGTTGGGATCGAGCTCGTGACGAAAGGTCCGCTTCGGAGAATCCATGGCCACCGCGAGGTAGGCCGGTCTTCGCTCACCCACCAGCTTCTGGAGCATCGCCACCGTGCCGTAGGTCGCGTGGGTGGGCTCGCCCTTGG
>JBBSDY010000721.1:0-2758 GCA_038240245.1 Polyangiales bacterium | reverse complement strand
TGCCCGGCGAGCAGACCGAAGCCGCCAAGGCCGACAAGCCGATGACAACGGGCGCGCTTGAGTGATGTGTCACCGCCCGCAAGCTGCGTGAATTTCACGGGACATCGTCTACAGACAACTGCGTGATGACCGTTGGCCCCAGCGATTATTGGCAATCGATGAATTACGGGCAACGCTCTTCGTCTAACCTTTGCATCTCCTCGCTAATTCGAATGCTGAAACCGGCGTTCGCCGAGAGATAGTAGCGACGATGGCGCGTGACGGTATCACGCAAACCCCCTTACGAACCGCAAGCAGTGTCCCCACGAACACCCGAGGTTACTTGATGAAACAGACTCTCTTGGTACAGCGATCGACTTACACCCGCGGTGCACTGACTGCACTCTGCTGCGGGGCAGCCTGGTTGGCAACAGCCTGCACCGTAGTGACCAACGACACCGGTGCAGACGCTTCTGGGACCGCCGGCTCTTCGGCGACAGGAGGGGGCGCAGGATCATCAACCGGTGGAAGCACGGGGACCGCCGGCACCGCTGTTGCCGTCGATGGCAGTTCGGGCAATGTCATGAGCGAGGCGGGCCCCGGCTGTCCGGGTGTTGCCCCGACCGACCCGATGAACTGCGGCACGTGCGGGAATATATGTGGTGACGTCACGCTCGCCGTAAGCGGAAGCGCGGTCGAGATCGCGATCGACGCAACGAGCGTCTACTGGACGGACGACAGCAGCAGCGGCGGCACGGTGAAAAAAGTACCGCTCGGCGGAGGCACGGTGACTACGCTCGCCTCGGGCCAAAACGCGCCGGCCGGCATTGCAGTTGATGCCACGAGCGTCTACTGGACAACACGGGGCGACACCTTGGGTGGCAACGGCACCGTGATGAAGGTGCCGCTCGCCGGAGGGGCGCCGGTCGCCCTCGCCGGTGGCCAGTCCGTTCCTCGGTACATTGCCGTGGACGCTACCAGTGTCTACTGGACGACGTACAACGGTGGCACGGTGATGAAAGAACCGCTGGCGGGTGGGGCCCCGACCACGCTCGCCTCGGGTCAGGCCTCGCCGCTGAACATCGCCGTCGACGCTGCCAGTGTGTTCTTTGTGAACTATGTCGGCGGCGCGGTGATGAAAGTGCCGCTTGCCGGGGGCACTGCGACCACGCTCGTCGCCGCGGGTGCATCGGGCATCGCCATCGACGCGACTAGCGTCTATTGGACATCGCCTGGCGACGGCAAGGTAATGAAAGAGCCTCTTGCCGGGGGCGCGCCGACCACGCTCGCCTCGGGCGGTACGCCGACGGGCATCGTCGTTGACGCAACGTCCGCCTATTGGACCGGCGGCAGTGGCGATGGCACCATCAAGAAAGTGCCGCTTGCCGGGGGCACTGCGACCACACTCGCGACCGGCGCGTATGGTGCGACCAGCATCGCCGTCGATGCCACCAGCGTCTATTGGCAAACGTCCGACGTCGTGCGCCTCGGAATCTGCCCGGCCGGCGCGTGTAAGTAGTTGTCCGGCTACCTCATTTCAAAAGGAGCGCTCGCGCGGCCTCGTCTTCGGTCGCGTCTTTGTGACCGGTGCCCTCCGGCAAAATCGCAGATAGTTTTTGGCCATCGCGAATCCGAACCTCGTACGTTCGTGATTCGCGACCAGGCGCCGAGATTTGAACGGGAACTGGCGCCGCGCTGCGCTCGATGGGGCCGTGAAACGGCAGGTCGTAGGACTTGCCGTAGAGTTGCATCGTTGCCGCCGGGGCGTCGGCGCTCGCGTCGAAGTCGATCGTCGTGCCAGACGGATCCCCCGCGGCGACGCCCTCACCGCGCGTCCCCTTGAAATACAACCCCGCGCCGCCGAGGACGACGCTGGCCACCGACACCAGCATCCAGACGCTGGTGCGGCGAGCTATGCGCGCGGGAGGAGAAGTGCCGACGATGCTGGGCGGGGTCAGGGTGGGGTGCCGCTTGTCGACGACCAGCGGCACGTGGTGAGGTGGGGTATCGATGGTGGCGAAGCCTTCGATCGCCGCCGCAAAGGTTTTCATGCTCGGCCATCGCGCGGAAGGTGATCGGGCCATCGCTTTCTCGATCGCCGAGACGAGCTCGGGGGGCACGTCGGGGCGCTGCGTGGCGAGCGAGGGAGGACTCTCGACCATGATCTGCATCAGCATGACCGCGAGCGACGTCGTGAGAAACGGCGGCCGGTCGGTGAGCATCTGGTACATGATGGCGCCAAGACCATAGACATCGGTTGTTTCGTCGGCGGAGCGCGCATCGTGCACTTGCTCGGGAGCCATGTAGTTCGGCGTTCCGAGAAGCTCGCCCGTCTTGGTGCCCGGACCAGCGAAGGACCCGAGGAGCTTGGAGACCCCAAAGTCCAGCACTTTGATGGCGTCGTGAGATCCAAGGAAGATGTTCTCCGGTTTCAGATCGCGATGGACGACCGACGCTTCGTGTGCGGCATGCAAGCCGGCGGCGATCTGGAGCGCGATCCGGACCGCGCGCCCGACCGGGAGCGGGCCCAACGCCTCGAGCTCCGCGTCGAGCCCTCGCCCCTCGAGCAGCTCGAGCACGACGAACGGCTGGCCGTCCGCGGTCTCGCCCACGTCGAGATAGTGAACGATGTTCTGGTGCTCCAGCGTCGCGATGATCTTGGCCTCGGTACGGAACCTGTGCAGCGATCCTTCGTTGGCCACGAGATCGCTGCTGAGCGTCTTGACCGCCACCCGCCGCCCGTCGGCCGACTCGGCCTCGTAGACCAGGCCCATGCCGC
>JBBSDY010000720.1:0-2759 GCA_038240245.1 Polyangiales bacterium | reverse complement strand
GGGCCGCAGCGGGGATCTCGATTTCGGGGGTTGGGGTCGGGGTCGGGGTTGGGGTTGGGGTCGGGGTTGGGGTTGGGGTTGGGGTCGAGGTCGGGGTCGAGGTCGAGGTCGAGGTCGGGGTCGCTTGCGGGCTGGCGGTTTGGCGCGAAAGCTCGCCGATCCACCATTCCGCCCTCCTCAGCCGCTCCCTCAGATCGTCGGTCTGTAGCCTCAGCGCGCGGTGCTCTTTGCGTAGCCCGAGAACCAACACGAGCGCCGCGATGGGGGCCAGGACCACGAGCGCGACGACGGCGATGCCAAGGATGGCCACCAATGCTTCAGTCATGGTCGCACTCCGCGCCGATCACGCACGCGGAAAGACGAGCGCATCAGGACAGCTTACGTGATCCGCCTACCCGAGCGAAAGGGCATCGTTTTACCCGAACAGCTTGCGCAGCTCGCCCGTCTTTTCCAAAAGGTGCAGGTTCTTGGCGATGAGCTCGCTGCGCTGGGCCACGCATTCGTGTGAGCGCAAAGCATCGGGCGGCGTGCTCACCACGTAGTCGAGCAGCTTGTCGACCGTCGTCGTTGCGACGTGCATGCGCGTGTCCGAGGACGCGTAGTAGATAAAAACGTCGCCATTGGGTCGCGCGACGACGCCGTTGCAAAACAGAACGTTGGACACATCGCCCACCCGCTCTTCGCCCTGCGGCGCCATCAAGTAACCGCCCGGGCGATGGGTCACCTTGGCGGGATCGGCGAGATCGGAAAGGAATGCATAGAGAACGTAGCGAAGGCCGGCTGCCGTGTTGCGGACGCCATGCGCAAGGTGCAACCACCCCCGGGCGGTCTTGATGGGAGCCGGGCCCTGCCCATTCTTCACCTCTTTGATGGTGTGGTAGATCTTGGCGTCGATGATTGCCTCGTCGCCGACCTCGGCGCGCTCGATGCCGTCCGATAGAGCGAAGCCGATGCCGCCGCCCTTGCCAGCCTCGATGAAGCTGTCCTGCGGGCGAGTGTAAAAAGCATATTTACCGCGAATCTTCTCGGGGTGCAAAACGACGTTGCGTTGCTGAGCCGACTGGCTCTTCAGGTCGGCGAGCCGCTCCCACTGCAGCAGGTCCTTGGTGCGGACGATTCCACACTGGGCAATTGCGCTCGAGGCGTCGCCGGGTGGTGCGCCGGGATCCTTGCGCTCGGTGCAAAAGAGCCCGTAGATGAAGCCGTCCTCGTGCTGCACGAGCCGCATGTCGTAGACATTGGTGTCGGGGTCTTCGGTCTGGGGCAGGGCGATGGGGTAATCCCAGAAGCGAAACCCGTCGATGCCCGTCTTGCTCTCGGCCACGGCAAAAAACGATTTTCGATCGAGCCCTTCCACCCGGCACACCAAGAGAATCTTGCCGCCGAGCTCGATGGCGCCCGCGTTGAAGACGGCGTTGATGCCCAGTCGTTCCATGACGAAGGGGTTGGTCTTGGTGTCGAGATCGTACCGCCAGAAGAGAGGCGTGTGCTGGGCGGTGAGAATCGGAAAGCGGTAGCGATCGATGAGCCCGTTGAAGAATGCCTCGTCGATGGTGTTCTTGCGCTCGACCAGCTCGAGGTGCTCGCCGATCAGGTGCTCCAGTCGTCGCTCTGCGTCGCGTGGGTTCATGCTCGTCGCTCCATGGCTCGCCCCGAGCCTATCGGATCTCGACGGCGTCAGGAGGGCGCTTTGATGCCCAGCCGCTTTATCATTTTTTGCAGCCCGAAGCGGGACAGACCAAGCTTCTCGGCCGCCTTGGTCTGGTTGCCTCGCGTTTCGACGAGTGCCGCCTGCACCAGCTCGGCCTCCAGGGCATCGACGCGGGGCCGAACCCTGAGCCCCACAGGCTCGTCGCCGCCGTCGTTGGGGCGCTGCACATCGAGCGAGAGGTGCTCGATGTCGATGACCTCGTCCGACAAGACGAGCGCGCGCCTTACCTCGTTCTCGAGCTGGCGCACGTTGCCCGGCCAGCCAAAGCGGCGCAGGCACCCGAGCGCGCCCGCCGATACCTTGGCGCGCCGGCCTTGACCGTGTTTCTCGACGAAGTGCTGAACGAGGAGCGGGATGTCGTCCGGTCGTTCGCGAAGAGGAGGCACGCGAATGGAGATCACGTTGAGCCGGTACAAGAGGTCTTCCCGAAACTTTCCATCGCGAACCATCTGCTCGAGGTTGCGGTGCGTGGCGGCGATGACCCGCACGTCCACGCGGCGAACCCTTTCGGTTCCCAGCGGGTGGATCTCGCCTTCTTCGAGCACACGCAGCAGCTTGGCCTGCATGGGGAGGCTCATCTCCCCCACCTCGTCGAGAAAGAGCGTGCCCAGGTGGGCGACCTCGAAGAGACCAGCCCGCGCGCGATCGGCGCCGGTAAAGGCGCCGCGCGAGTGGCCAAAGAGCGTCGACTCGAGAAGGTTCTCGGGAATGGCCGCGCAGTTTTCGCCGACGAAGGTCTGGCCGCCGCGCGCGCCGTTGGCATGAATAGCCCGTGCCACCAGCTCCTTGCCACTGCCCGACTCGCCGATGAGCAAGACCGGCACGGTCGAGACGGTGACGCGATCGACGAGCTTGAGCATCTCGATCGTCATCTGACTCTTGCCGATGATCGCGTCGTAGCGAAAGCGCGTTCCCGAGGGGTCACGCGTTCGCGCGAGCTCGCGACCGATGACGTCGAGCTGCGCCTCGCGGTGTGACAGCTCGAGGGCGAGCGCCTGCTGGGCGCGCTCGGCACGGCGCACGGCACGACGCAGCAAGATTTGATCGC
>JBBSDY010000719.1:0-2762 GCA_038240245.1 Polyangiales bacterium | reverse complement strand
GCGGCGGTGGAACGATGATGGGCGGCGGTGGGACGGTGCAGGTCGGCGGCGATTCCGGCGCGTGCCCTGCCATGACGCCCATGGACGGCGCCGCGTGCACAGGCAACGAGGTTTGCCAGTATCCGACTCAGAACGCTAACCGTGACGATCGATGCAGCTGTGTTCCGGGTCAAGGACCTCGAATGGACGGCGGCAGGTCACGCGGGTTTTTTTGCTTCCCGGTCAACGCCCCACGTGACGCAGGGGCCATGCCCGGCCCTGACGCGGGCGGCGTCGAGAGATGTGCCAATGGCACGAACGCTGGCGAGACTTGCGACACCGCCGGCACGGTCTGTCGCATCGGCAACAACGGATTCTGCGACTGCGTCACCATAGGCAACCGCACGGAGTGGTTCTGCAACTGACGGCTTGATCAGCGACAGCCAACGCGACTCGACTGTCCCCTGGAGATCACTCTCAGGGGGGCAGCGATAGCGCCAGCCTTCGCACGGCGTTCGCCGTCGTCGCTCTGGCGATCTCCTCGAGGGAGGTGCCGCGCAGCTCGGCCAGGCACTTCGCCGTGTGCACCACGTAGCCAGGCTCGCAGGTCTTGCCTCGCAAGGGCACGGGCGCCAGGTAAGGGCTGTCCGTCTCGACGAGGATGCGATCGAGCGGAGCGAAGCACGCCGCCTCGCGAATCGCCTCGGCTTTCTTGAAGGTGAGAATCCCCGAAAACGAGAGGTCGAAATCGAGCGCGAGCGCGCGCTCGGCGAACGCGCGGTCTTCCGAGAAGCAATGGATGACGCCACCCACGTCGCGAGCCTTCTCGTCTTCGAGAATGCCGAGCGTGTCCGATGCTGCATTGCGAGTATGGATCACGAGCGGCTTTCGCACCTCGCGCGCCAGAGCAATCATCCTGCGAAAAACCTGGCTCTGCACTTCGCGGGGCGAGTGGTCGTAATGGTAATCGAGCCCAACTTCGCCGACCGCAACCACTTTGGGATGGCGTGCATGCCGCGCCAGCTCATCGAAGGCAGCCTCGTCGAGCGTCGAAGCATCGTGCGGATGCACGCCCACCGTCGCGAACACGTTGTCTTTGGCTTCCGCGAGCGCAACCGCGCCACGTGCCGCGCCGAGATCCCGCCCGACTCCGATGCACACGAACGCCCTTACCCCGACCGCCTCGGCCCTCGCCAGGATCTCGCCCGGCCCATCGGGCCAATACTCGGCGTCAAGGTGGCAATGTGAGTCGATTAGCATGTGAGGCGCCAGGAATTTTCTCCCGGGTCTAGTTGACGAACTCGGCGTAGCGCCAGCGTACGAGGGACGACGTGGTGTCGTGGGCGCACGCGTCGCAGTAGCCGTACATGCTCTTCAGGCGGTCGGCGGCAGCGCGCGCCTCGGCCTTGCGGTCGGTGGTCATGCCCGCGGTTTGCTCGGAGAGAACGAGCATCACGTCGCGCGCGAGAAGCGCGATCTGCTTGCGACGCTCGGCGAAGACGGCGTCGCGCAGCTTCTTGTTTTGGGCGCCGAAGACGAGCGTATTGTCGACCTTCATGTCGGGATGATCGATGGCCCACGCGGCGATGGCCGAGATGAGGCCGCGGCGGTAGTCGGCCGGATCTCCCTTGATGCCGAGCAGCGCTTCGACCTCTCCCATCATTCGCTCGTCTGGGTCTTCATAGGCGCCGGTTGCCCGGTTTCGGACCTTCTCTTTTTTCACCCACACGCCCACGTGCGACACGTATTTGTCGAAGAGCTCGCCGTATTGCGCCTCGGACACGAGGCCGCTCGCCACGCGCATCTCGCCTTCCCAGGCATCGAGCAGACGCCCCCGCAGAGCCTCGCGAAAGGCTTTGTGATCGTGAAAGCCACCAGCGAGCTGCTCTTCTTGCAGCCACTCGTACTCCGCCACGCGCTCGCAAAGCTCGTCGAGCTCGGAAAACACGGCGAGCGGTGAAAGACATTTGTAGGCCTTGCTCTGACCTGCGTCGAGAAGCACGGTGCGCATCTCGCGAGGGCTTGCGCCGATCCTACCTTCGTAGATGGGATAGACCTCGCTCTCGCGGTAGATCTCGCTGATGTTGGCCCGCAAGAGCTTCTGCGCCTCGGCATCGAGCCTCTCGGGCGTGAGCCCCAGGGTGAAGAGATCCATCTTTTCGAAGGCGGTGAGCGAGCTCACCACCGAGGCGAGCCCGCGTGAGTATCGATCGGGGTTGGGCTTGCGCATGCGGGTGAGCGCGGCAAACATCGCCGCCATCTCGGTGGCATGAGGCGCGACGTGCCGCTGCACCTGCGGAGCGATTTGAGCGTCGTAGATGGATTTCTCTTCGAGGTAGTTGCGCAAGTAGGGAGCACGCACCATCTCGAGCCGGCCCCGGAAGCTCGCGAACTCGGGGTGCTCGCGAAATGCGCCGAGATGCACCTCGTTGGCGCTACCCATCATCACGCAGTTGAGCTGCACGGTCTGCTGCGGCAGCGCGATCTCGCCAGTTTCGATGGAGATCTGGAGGTACTTGAAGGCGTCGAGCGGACGTTTCAAAAGGTCGCTGAACTCGAGCAGACCGCCGGCGGCCTCGATGAGCTCGCCATACGCCTCGAAGAGCGTGGTCGCCTTGAGCGACGTGGGAAGCGCCGCCACCGATCGATCGGCCGTGATCTGACGCTCGCCGGCGTCGACGGACATCTGCGGCCCAATGGTCACCGCCCCGGTGCGGTACCTCTGGGAGATGAAGTACCTCTCGACCTGCACGTGGCGAAGGACCTCACCGAGCGAGCCCTTG
>JBBSDY010000718.1:0-2774 GCA_038240245.1 Polyangiales bacterium | reverse complement strand
TGACGCTGGCAGCCACAGCCGCTGCAGAGCCGCATGGGAATGTCGATCTCGAATGGACTGCACCCAGCGGTTGTCCAAGCACCCGCGACGTCCTGGACGAGTTCGATCGGGTGGCGCCGAGCGGTGCCACCTCCGAAAAGGGCCGCCATGTGGTGACCCGAGCTGCAGTGTCGCGCACCGATGCTGGATTCCGTGTGGAGATCGAGACTACGATCGACGGCTCTCTCGGTAGCCGGGTGATCGAAGCACCCTCGTGTACCTTGGTGGCCCGTGCAACGGGCGTCATTCTCGCGTTGATGTCCGATCCAGGTCGGGCGCTCGACGCCAGTGAAGAGCCCCCACCCGCGAACGAGAAGCCGCCCTCTGCCTCTCCGACCGTCAAGGTCGAAGCGCCGACCCCGCAACCGATGTCGGTACCACGGCCGGAGCTACCTTACCTGCGCGGTACTGTCAGCGCCGGCGGCGGCGCCCAGGCGGGGTGGATGCCGGGGCCTCGGGCGCTGTTCGCGCTGGCGCTCGGCATTCGACGCGGACCGGACGCACTTTCGATCGGAGCGATGTGGTCGCCCCAGACGACAACCGAGGCGGCGATCGGATCGTCCCTCACGGCATCGTTCGATGCTCTGGCGGTCGACCTACGCTACTGTCGGGAGCTCTCGAGCGGTCCGATCTCACCCGCACCCTGCGCGGCCGTGGGGGTGGCCAGCGTTTCGGGGCGAGCGGTGGGCCCCGGTGTGCGGAGCGTACCCAACGAGGCTCGCTGGGCCGAGGTTTCGCTCGGCGGACGCCTGTCCTGGCGATCGTCCAAGGGTCCGGTCGTCGCGCTCGAGGTCGCCGGTGCAGTACCCACGGTTCGACACGCGTTCGATATCGTGGGGCTGGGGACGGTCCACCGGGTCCCCGCCGTGACCGGGCGCGCCGTGCTAGCCTTGGGATGGGATTTTTGATCACAGAAGAGGCGGTCCATCTCCACATACTCAACGGACTGGTGATGTTGGCGGCCTGAAAGCCGCGTTCCCGCATGAAAGAGCAAGCCGCAGCCTACGAAGAGCCGATTCTGCCGCCACAAGCGGCCGGGGTGCCAGCTCCTGCGAGCGCGGTCGGCGTCCCGGCATTCGGCGACGTGTATGCCAAGTATTTCCCCTTCGTTTGGCGCAACGTGCTTCGCCTCGGTGTTCCTCGAAGCGCCACCGACGATGTCACCCAAGAGGTGTTCATCGTCGTTCATCGCAAGCTCGCGACTTTCGAAGGCAGGTCGGCGCTCGGAACATGGATCTACAGCATCTTGCGGCGCGTGGTGCGAGACTATCTGCGCAGTCCGACGCGCACGATGGCAAGCTCGTCGGTCGATCTCGAGTCCTTCTCGAATACGCTCGCCGCTTCCGTCGAGCAACCCCTCGCGCAGGAACAAGCGTTGGCGATGGTGCAGCAAATTCTGACTTCGATGGACGAAGAGAAGCGCGAAGTGTTCGTGCTCGCCGAGCTCGAGCAAATGACCGCTCCCGAAATTGCAGAGACGACAGGAATGAACTTGAATACGATTTACGCAAGGTTGCGCTCGGCACGACAGCAGTTCGACGATATCGTGTTGCGACTGCATGCGCGCGAAAGGTGGCGTCTCCGATGAAAAAGCTCAGCATGACGTCACAACTTCTTCTTCACTCCGCTCGTGCGGCGAGCGAGCCAACCGATGTGGAGCACGGGGCAAACCAGCGGGCGCTCGCGCGCAAGCTCGGTGCACGTGCGTTCGTGGTCTCGGCGCTCGCGGCCAAGACCACCGGTGCGACACTCGGAACATCAGCGGTGGCGGGCGTGCTCAAGCTTGCCATCGTGCCGGTGCTATTTGCGGCAATCGGAACCTCGGGCTACGTCGGATGGAAGAGATACGCGCATTCTGCGCCCGAAGCGTCGCCGCGCGGAGTGGTCACGGCTCCGCTGGTGCCGGCCGACCCGGTGGCTCCCGTCGATTCTCCCACGACCGAACCGGCTCCCGAGATTGCGGCAGCGGCGACGGTGGAGCCCGAACGCGCGGTCAGCCCGGCGATCGTCAAAGGCACTTCGCGCGCGGGCACCGATCTCGAGCTCGAGCTGGCCACGCTCGAGGACGCCCAGCGTGCGCTCAAGTCGGGCGATCCGCGACGAGCACTGCACGTGCTCGATACGCCCTCGCGGGGAGCGTCGCACGTGATGGGGGTCGAGCGGCACGCACTCCGGGCGATTGCCCTTTGCTCGCTCGGCGATACGAGCGCCAAGAGCGAAGCGAAGAAGTTCCTCGACGCGCAGGGCACGTCGCCACTCGCCTCGCGGGTGCGCAAGGCTTGCGAGCTCTAGCGATAGCCCTCGGTCGCGCATGGCGGCTGCTCCTGGTGTCCCTGGCCGTGCTGCATACGGCAGCGTGCAAGATCGAATCGACTCCCATCGGCGTATGGGAAGGCGCAGGTACGCTTCAGCCGAACGACGCAAGCTCGCAGCCGGATCTCGACGCAACCAGCGACGGCCGTCGCCTCGATTCATCCATTGGCGCAGGCGACTCGGATGCGACCGATGCGGATCTTCTCGCCGAGCCCGACGCTGCTCTTTCGATCTACGACGGGGGAGTGTGGCAACCCACCGCTAGCGCCACATGGCAATGGCAGCTCTCGGGCGCCATCGATACCACGACCCGATACGACGCCTACGAGCTCGATCTCTTCGGTACGTCGCCGCAGACGATCGCCGCAGTGCATGCGCTCGGCTCCCTAGCCATTTGCTACGTGAGCATGGGCGTCGCCGAG
>JBBSDY010000717.1:0-2790 GCA_038240245.1 Polyangiales bacterium | reverse complement strand
GGTTGCGGTGAAGTTGGCGCTCTGGTTTCTCGCGAGAGCGCGCGTTTTGGGAGTGACCGTCACGAGGCTGTCGTAGCCGACGCCCCAACGCGTGATCCCCCACGTCATGTGATAGTTCGAGACCGCGCCGCAAGCGGGCGGCGAGTTGTATCCATGGTACGCGCGCGTCTCGGAGTTGCTCCCGAGAAGGTCAGGAATGCTCTGGATGGGCGCGTAGGGTGTCGCGTCGAGTAGGTCGCGTGACGACCACTGTCGGCGCTCGGCAGCTACCACGCCGTCACAATCGAACCCCCTGGTGAAAACCCACGCGGGAAGGTCGACGATGTTGATGCTGGTGATCGATCCATCCAGAAAGCCTGCTCCGAGGCTCGTGAGGACTTCGGGGCTCGCCGGGTGGGTGAAGCCCCAGTTGAGCGTCAGCGCCGCCACCGTAACGACCGGTCCGGTGTCCGGAACGACGTCAATTGGCTCACTCTCCGAGATCGCCGGTAGAGCCCTAAGCCCACCGAAGCCGGCAGCGAGGATGGCCTCTTGGCCTTGAAAACCAAAGTCGTGCCCTGCACCTCCATTGCCAAGATTCTGAGATTTGTTGAAAACGAGGCTCTGGTCCACTTCGCCTGCGAAGATGAGGTAGTCGCTGTCCGTCTGGGTCGACCGTGGGTTGTCGATGTGAACGTTGGGAATCGAAAAGGTATACCGGGCTGCGGTATCGAAGGTATCGGTCCTAGACGCGAGGTGCGTGTGGTTGGGGTCTTCGACGAAGACCTCGATCCCATTGGCCGCTGCAGCGCCCGGAGCATCGAACAGCAGTACCCCACGCATCGACGCTCCCGCAGCGAGCGACGTCACGCTCCAGGCCGAGCTTTGAAACCCTGCGCCCGCCGGCGACGTGATGTTGGCCAAAGCTCGCCCCGAAACGGTCGACGCCGTGTGATTAGCCGCCGTGAAGTAGACGATGACCGGTCGGCCCTCGAGCGGCACCGCAGGATCCATGTGGTCGATGGTCACGTCGAGGGTGTGGCTGAGCGCCAGGGGGGGCTGCCTGTTGCCAGGCAAGCTCAAGACCGGAATTCCGGGACCCCCATCATCATCCTGGAAATCGACGGCCACTTGCGCCAGCCCATTGCGGTGCATGACGAGCACCACGTTGGTCAAAAGGCCACCCGTCACGTTGGCGGATACCGGATCGCTCACCCAATCGGCCTGTGAGGACGCGCCGATCTGGTTGCACGCTTCGGAATAGGCTTCGGCCGTGAAGGCATCGCTGCCGATGGGCAAACCGGTCAACGTGACGATCGTGCTCTGCCCGGGCGTGAGATCGTACTTGCGCGTGACGGTTCGCGCGCCAGCCACGGTAACGATGAGGCAACGCGTGTCGGCGGGAGCTTTGGTGATCGCGATGACGGCTTGTCCAACGTCTTCGTTGGCCGGCGAGGCGCCGCAGCCGCCCGTGAAGACGGCAAGAGCAGCGGTCGCGGAGAGAGCGGATACGAGGGAACGAGTGTGGGCGCGGTTAAATCTCATACTGCCATCGATCTCACCCGAGGCGACTATCGTCAATCATCTGTGGGTTTACGAGCGTCGTAAACTCCGACGATCGCTAGAACGATCCGCGAACGCCTGCGCCACTTGCCGTCACCCACGGCGTGAAGGACGCGTCGTGCTTGGCGGTCGGTTGGATCAGCAGCAGGACCACGCCGGTCGACAGAAGCGCCGCGCCGACCGAGCTCGCGACGATCGCGGTGAGACGATAATCTTGGTATCGGCCGACGGCATCCGATTGATCGGGCGAGCAACTGCCGCCCCGGCAGCTGTTTTCGAGATCGCTCGCCAGCCCTCGCGCGACGAGCCACGAGGAACCTCCCACGATCAACGTCGCCCCTCCGACGCCCACCCCGATCCATCCGAGGGTGCGAAGCGTTGGCGGTTGGGCACCTGTCGAAACGATCGGCGCGGCCGTATCCGCTGGTTTCGTAGGGGCAAGCGGCTCGGCCAGGGCGACCCGATTCGCAGTCGCTTCGTGGGAGACCTCCAACGTCACGTCGACGATCTGGCCCGGATCTGCGGTGAACGGCTGCTCGAGACTCCACCCCGGCGCGCTCGCATGCAAAACGTGCGGTCCGGGATCGATCGGATACTCGACGCCCATCATGCCATCAGGCAGGGTCTTGCCATCGAGGGCCAGAATGGCCTGAGGGGGAAGAGGCGAGGTCGCACGCAGCTTCATTTTGGCGATCCTGCCGATCAGCGCCGCGCGTGCGTCCGTCGCCTGCCTCTGGGCTTCGGCCTGGCCGGCGCGAAATGCCGATGGCGCCTCGGCGTCGATCGCCATCGCTCCGGCCAACCGATATTTTTCCGCCGCTTCGACGAGCCGTCCCAACCTCTCCAAGCAGCGACCGGCCCGCAGTGCCAGCGTGGGAGCTTCGACCAGCGAAAGCGCCCGCACGAATTTTTCGAGTGCCCCCTTGAAGTCACCCTGGTCGAAGAGAACAATTCCCTCTTCACCGAGCGAATGGGCAAGCGTGCGCGTCGCATCATCGACGGGAGCTGCCCATGCAGGTTCTGCAGAGAGAGCGCCTAAAGTCGTGAGAACGAGGAGGGTCCGCAGATGCAAGGATTGGCCTGTCTCTTAGAAAGCGAGCGGATCGACGACCGCGCTCGCGTCGGGCGCGGTCCGCGGCAGGGGCGGCGGCGCGCCCAACGGATGGATGGTGGACAGGCGCGCGGATCGCGACGCGCGACCCGAGCCGGCATCGACCCTCGCAGCAGGCACGGCGCCTCCGTCGTAAG
>JBBSDY010000716.1:0-2792 GCA_038240245.1 Polyangiales bacterium | reverse complement strand
TTTAACGGCTTGAACATGCGTTCAGTTATACACCAGCCAAGCGTGCGACTACGTTCTCGCGATGCTGGAAGTCACCCCCATCGCCTGCCTCCAGGACAACTACGCCTACCTGCTCGACGACGGAAGCGGCGAGCTCGCGGTGGTCGATGTCTCCGAAGCTGGCCCGGTTCGCGACGCACTCAAGCGCACCCAACGTAAGCTCACCGCCGTCTTCGCCACCCACCACCATCACGACCACGTTGGTGGCAACGAGGAGATCGCCGGCGAGCACCCGGGGCTGCGCATCCACGGCTACGAAAGCGATCGCGGACGCATCCCCGGCCAGACCGACTTTCTGCGCGATGGTCAGACGTTGACCTGGGGCAAGAGTGAAGTGCGCGCGCTGCACATCCCCGGTCACACCATGGGCGCCGTTGCCTACGTGCTCGGCGACGCCGTCTTCACGGGCGATACGCTGTTCTTGGCTGGCTGCGGACGCCTCTTCGAGGGGACGCCCGCCATGATGCACCGATCGCTCAATGACGTGCTCGTGCCGCTCGGCGGCGGCGTGCGCGTTTTCTGCGGCCACGAATACACGGTCGGCAACCTTACTTTTGCTGCCTCGGTCGAGCCGGACAATCTCGCCGTCAGGGAGCGCCTCGAAAAATCACGCGCCGCTCGCAGCAAGGGCGAGCCCACCGTGGGCTCGGCGCTCGCCGAGGAGCTGGCGACCAATCCATTCGTGCGCTGCAAGAGCCCCGCGATCCGGGACAGCATGAAGCTCGACGATCGGGCGTCAGATGTCGAAGTTTTCGCCGCCCTGCGCAAGGCGAAGGACTCGTTCCGCGCGCCGAAGTAAGTGCGGGAAGCTAGACCAGCGCGACGCCGTGCCGCTTGGCGTAGGCGCTGATGCCGATCTTGTCGATGGTGCGGATGTCGCGCGTCGTCAGGTTGAGCGTGACGAAGCGGCCGACCTCGGGGATCCAAACGCGGCGCGTCTGAATGTTGACGTTCTGCCAGCGCTTGGTCTTGATGTTCGAGTGCGAGACATTTTGCGCTCGGACTTTGCGCTTGCCTGTGATGTCGCTCTTCGCCATGACTATGAACTCGCTTGGGTGGCCACCGAGGGCCCGCCGGTCCTTTGGGAGGGGGCAAGGTGGCGGACCGGCGGGGTTTTGTCAAGTGACCCGGTCGCCTCGCTACTCGGGCTGCAGGGCGAGTGGGTAAACCACGGTGACGATGCCGCCATCGTGCTCGGGGAAGGAGAGGGAGTAGAACGCCTTCACCACGCACGAGACGACCTGCCGGTTGGGCAAGGAGCTGCCGCCATCCTGTGCGCTCGACACCATTCCTTGGCGATCGACCGTGAAGCGCGCCACCACGCGACCCGCGAGGCTCGGGTTGTCGCGCAGACCGTTCATGTAGCAGTTGCGGAACCGCCCGAAGTTGTTGCGCACGACGCGCTGGATGACCTCGGGCGCAATGTGACCGCTGAGCTCGACGTTGCCGTCGGGGCGCATCTGCGGCCCGCGCGTCACGTGCGGGCCGAGCGAGCATCCGGGGCATCCTCGCTTGCCGATACCGGTGCCATCGCCAGGGAGCCCCAGGCCGTTGCCGATGCCGGTGAAGTCCATGTTCAAACCGATTCCTTGGCCGGGTCCACCGCCGCCATTGCCGGTGCCACTCATCCCCAGACCTCCGAACCCGGCGGTATCGCCGATCGTTGGGCCCCACATGTTGCCCTCGGCGCTGCGCGGATCGGCCCCCAGCGCATCTGCCTGACCCCACACCGCGATGGGCGCACTTGGATCACCGCTGTTCTGCGCGAGCAGCCCAATCAGTCCGAAGTTGTGAGCGGCATCGATGGCGCGGGCTCGGTCGAGCATGGCGTCGCGCTTGTCAGCGTCACCCGCTTTGGCCCATCGAAGGTTGGCGACGGGAGCTGCTTCTTTGCCCATCTTGCCTTCCTCGCCGGTGGCGCGCGCTCCACCGCTGGGACCTCCGCCGCCGGGAGCGCCCTCGTCGTGCTGCTTCTCGTCGGCCTGGTCGTGCTCGCGCTCCGCAGCGGAGATCAAGTACTCGCGCATGAGCACGACTTGATCGGCGCCTCCCACCGAGCTCTCGTCCCCGGCCAGAGCAGGCGTGTAGTAGGCGAAAATACCGAAGAGCGCGGTGTGCACGAGCGCCGCGCCGGCGACTTGAATCGTTGCGCTGCGCTCGATTCGTTGAGCGAGCGACGCAGCGGGCACCTGCTTTCCAGCGGCGCCGTGCGCAAGCTGGAGGCAAAAGGTGCCGAGCTGCATCGTGATCTCGTCGCCGCGCGTGGTGACGAGCGAGGCGGGCCCTTCGATTCGTCGCACGGCAACGCCATTGCGCACGCGAGCCTCGGCGCCGCCAGGAACGTGGACCATGTACCCTTCGTCGGTTGCGGTGGCGACTTCGAATGAATCATTGCCCAGGGCCTCGGATGGGATGAGGGCGATCGACTCTTCGTGATCTCCGATGACGATCGAGCCCGATTGCCCGAGAAAATGCGTGGTGAGAACGTTGGAGTCCCACATCACGCGGACCTCGAGCGAGTCTTTTTCGCTGCGCTCGACCTCGGCCGCGGGAACCGGTGGACCGTGTCCCACAAGAGCGAACGAGGTCGTCTCCGTGGATAGCTCGGGGGCGAAATGGGTGGCGATATGGCTGGACCGCATCATGACAGGGCACTCCTCTCCCTAGGGCGCACGTGGGCGCAATAAGGACGATGTCGGCGACCTTCTCCCCGCGTTCGACCTGGCCACCGCGGCCGGGATAACGCGAAGTGC
>JBBSDY010000715.1:0-2796 GCA_038240245.1 Polyangiales bacterium | reverse complement strand
TCGAAGGTCGAGCTCTTTGGATGGCTCTCGATCACCATCTATGCGCTCTTCGCCATGCCCAGGGTGCGCGAGCGATCACTCCTGTACGATCCGGGGAGCGCGTTCGGAACGGCGGTTGCGCGTCTCGTGGCGTGGCTCGACTGGCTGGCGAGATTCGACATTCGACGCCACGACGTTGCGAGCGGCACTCCATCGTTCGTGGTCGTCGATCGGAACGGAGCGACGGCGTCGGGTCTCGTGGGTGTGGCGCGAATGGCGCGGGCCCTACCGGTTCTCTTTCCGCTCTCCGTGCCCCTCTTGGTTATGGCCAAGATCTTTGGACGACGCGACGATGGCGCCGCTGCCAAGCCCGCAAAATAGTGCTACTGGTCCGGGCGCCATGGAAGACTCGCATACGGGGCTGGGCCGAGCATGGGCCGTTGGTTTCGGTTCGGTCGACATCCTGTCGGCCGTCATCGTCTACGTGTCGGTGTTCGAGGGCCTTCCCGCGCGGTATTTTCCCATCGACGCTGCAGCGGCGGTGGTGATTTTTCTCCTCGTTGCCGCCGGCGTTGGGCTCATGGCCCAAAAGGCTTGGGGTCCCATGGTGGCACGTGTCGCCTCGCTGATCACGCTCGCGCTCGGCCTCGCGCTCGTCACGACGCTGGCGGTGACCGCGAGCTACTTGTCGGGCATCTATGGTCCGGTGGGTAGGGGCGGCGCGCTCATCCTCGGGCTCGCCGCGGCCCTCGGGATCCCCTACGTCGTGGCCCTTCCGGCAGCGCAGCTGGTGTGGCTGGGTCGGTGGCGCCGGGCCGGCCAAGCGTGATGCTGCGGTCCGTCGCCCGCTTTCTCGCTGCCTACTTCTTTGCCCTCGCGGTGGCGGTGCTGATCATCCACCGCGAAGCGTCGCTTCACCCGTTGCCGCAGGGAGACGTGATCGCCAGCGTCTGGAAGGAAGGGCAGCTCATCGAGCGCGTCGTGCTCGCCGACGCCCGGCAGCACGATGCTCGGCTGGAGCGCGCGGTTTCCGAGCGCGGCGGGGAGATCGTTTTCGAGAAGATCGTGGCCGACGGTCCGATCCTTCAGAGCCCGCCGGTCGTGCTCGGCATCTCGTTGGTTGCCGGGCACGATGGGTTGCGGGCAACGCTGGGAGACAAGACGGTGTACGTGACACCGGACGACATCTTGTCGCGTCAGCTTTATGACCACGGGTTCAAGATTCAAGCGATCGCCATCTCTCTTGGGCTCGACACCGACGGCCTTTTGGCACTGATCGCCGAGAAGCTGCAGACGAGTCGACAGGACGTCGAGGAGCACGTGTCGCTCCGCCGGATTCGGGTCGAGCGACACCGCGGCGACGAACGACCGCCCATCACGGCAGCGACGCTCACCCGAGACGACGTTCGCGAAGCGGTGGTCGCCTATGCGCAATACCTCGCGCGCGGCGTGTCGAGCGAGGGGAGATTTCGCTACACCGTCAACGCGCCCACCAACCAGGAGCTGCCCGGCTACGATTGGCCGCGGCACTCCGGGGCGACATTCTTTTTGGCCCAGGTGGCGTCGATGACCCACGACGCCGGGCTCGCTTCGGCGTGCACCCGTGCCGCCGCGCTGCTGCGCGGGGCAGCGCTCTCGAAGTGCGGCGACCTTCCCTGCGTGGGCGACGAGCCCGTCGTCAACCTCGGCTCGTCGGCGCTGGCGCTTCTGGCGTTCGCCGAGATCGTCGATCGGAACATCGACCCGAGCTACCGCACGCAGGTCGTGGAGCTGGCCCACTTCTTACGCACCTTGCAGCGGCCAGACGGCGAGTTCATGCACGAGTACAACCGCATCGCATCGCGTCCCATCGATCGGCAAGGCCTCTACTACTCCAGTGAAGCGACGCTCGCCCTCGCGCGCGCTTACTCGATCACCCACGATCCCGCCGATCTCGACGCGGCCGCGCGCGGTCTGCGCAACATCGTGGGCCCGGCGTGGAGCTTTTTCGGAGACAAATATTACTTCGGCGAGGAGCACTGGACGTGTCAGGCGATGGCCGTTTTATGGCCCACTGCGCCCGATCCGAAGGCGCTCGACTTCTGTGTGCGCTGGCAGGCTTATGGTCGTAAGCTACAGCAACAGGAAGGAGACTCTTCTTTCGACGCGGACGGCGCCATTGGCGTCGGGCCCGTCGTGACGCCGCGTCTTACGCCGGTGGCCAGCCGTTGCGAGGCGGCCGTGGCCACGCTCGATATCGCCAAGAAAAGCGGGGGCGCGTCGCCTGCCGAGCTCGCGGCGCTCGACCTTCAGCTCCGGCGAGCGCTGGCGTTGCTCTTGCGACAACAGTTTCGGCCTGGACCCCAACATCTCTTCAAGAGCCCGGCCGACGTCTACGGCGCGATGCCGGGCAGCGAGGTCGATTGGGAGCTCCGGATCGACTACGCACAGCACGCGGGCAGCGCGATGGTGCACTGGCTCGAAGTGAATTAGCTCTGAATTGGCCCCCGAGCTCCCCTGACCGACCTGATTCCCGCAACACGACATATCAGAGGATCAGTCGTAGCCACTGCCCGCAAGCCAGCTGTTGCACGCGTCGAGAAAGCACGGATGGTCGTCCTTGGGACACGGTCCGTTGTTGCGGCTCGCGGGGTTTCGTGTGCCATCCTGACAACTGGCGCAAGACATGTCGTACGAGCCTCCGCCGAGAGGCGGCGAGAGCCCCGCGCACGCAACCAGGTCGACCCGCCGACACGAAGGCGATCCTTCCTCGCCGTTGGCCGGCTGAAAATCTTCTTGCTGATAGAACGCCAGGACGAGCACGACATCGTCCGGATT
>JBBSDY010000714.1:0-2796 GCA_038240245.1 Polyangiales bacterium | reverse complement strand
CGGCCGGATGTGCTCGATCATCTTCTTTTGCTCGTCGCGATGGGCGTGGCCGCTGGTGTGCACGCTGGGATGGGTGATCCAGCTCTTCACCGTCACGCCCTGCCGGAGAAAGTCGGCCATCATCGCGAACACCGGACGATCGTTGCCGGGGATGATGCGACTCGAGAAGATCACGGTGTCGCCAGGCACGAGAGCGAGCGCGCTGTGCGTCCGGCTGGCGAGCCTCATGAGCGACGAGCCAGGCTCGGCCTGGGTGCCCCCGGCGAGCACCAGCACCCGCTCGCGCGCGATGCTGGCGGCCTGATCGCGCGCCACGACGAGATCGCTGCCCCAGGCGAGACGGCCGAGCTCGTGGCCCCACTGCGTCTGCAGCTCGATGCTTCGGCCGAAGAGGGCGATCTTGCGCCCGGCTCGTCGGGCAACATCACCGATCATCTTGAGCCTTTGCAGGTTCGAGGCGAACATGCCGACCACCACGCGCCCGGTGGCCGCGCGGACCAGCTCTTCGAGGGTGCGCCCGACGTCGGCTTCGCTGGCGTGCGGTGAGCGCGAATCGATGTTGGTGCTGTCGGAAAGAAGCAGCCGGACCCCAGCGTCGCCCAGCTCGGCGAGCCGTGCTTCGTCGGTGAGCTCGCCGTCGGCGGGAGTCGGATCGAAGCGGAAATCACCGCTGTGGAGCACGATCCCAGCCTGGGTGCGGATGGCGAGTGCGGTTGCATCGGCGATCGAGTGCGTGACCCGAATCGGCTCGACCTCGAAGGGTCCCACCGCGTACTTGGTTCGGGGCTCGACCGTGATGAGCTGAAAGCTTCGGGGGTCGAGCTTTTTTTCGATGAGCCGATGTCGGGCCACGGCAAGCGCGTGCGGGGGTCCGAAGATAGGGACGCGGAGCGTCTCGAGCAGGTAGGGCAGTGCGCCGACGTGGTCCTCGTGCCCGTGGGTGAGAAAGACGCCCGCCACGCGGTCGCGCCGGGCCGCGAGGTAGGAAAGATCGGGGTGATAGGTGTCGATGCCGAGGTCCTCGTCGGGAAACGTGATGCCACAATCGACGACGAGAATGCCGTCGGCCTGCTCGAGCGCCATGCAGTTCATGCCGATCTCGCCGAGGCCGCCCAGGGGCGCGATGCGGAGGAGCGGGTTAGATTGGGGCATGGTCGTGGTGAGGCGGGTCTCTGTTTCGGAAGCGAAGAACCTGGTCGACGAAGGCTATGTGTACCTCGATGTGCGGACGATGGAAGAATTCAGTGGTCGACACCCGTCGGGCGCGATCAACGTACCCATCGCGCTGCTCGGGCCGAGCGGCACCACCGCCAACGCCGAGTTCCTGGGCGTCATCTTGAGGGTGTTTTCGCCGGACGCCAAGATCGTCGTGGGTTGCTCCACCGGCGTGCGTTCGCTGCGGGCCGCCGAGATGCTCCTTGGCGCGGGCTACACCCACATCGTGGAGATGCGCGCCGGTCTCGATGGCGTCCGTGACGCCTTTGGCGCCAAAACCGAGAAGGGCTGGGCCGAAGAGGGCCTACCGGTGTCGCACGGCTCCGACGCTGGCAGCTACTTCGAAGTCAGAGCCGCGCGCTCGTAGTCATCCGCGGCGCGCTTGACCATCTCGAGATCGCGCGCGGCCTTTTCCGACTCGGCCATGAGCTCGGCGGTGAACATGGTGAGCCCCCAGATGCCGTTCTCCCGGCGACGAAACGCATAGCGGGTTCCCCGGGCGGTCTCGATCGTTGCCCGCTCGCCCGCAGCCTCGACGCGCTCGATCCCCGATAGATCCTTGCGAAGGCGCGCCAGGAAGCCGCGGCTTTCGGCGAGCGAGAGCCACACGTCCGCGCCGTCGTGGGCTTCGGATTGCTTGCGGTAGGTGGCAAGCTCGACGTTTTTTTCGGGCTCCGGATAGGACTTGGAAATGCGCGCCGCCGCCTGGCTGCGGTAGTCATGGATGGTGAACGACGCCCACTGGGCTTGCGTCTCGAGGTAGGCGAAGCAGTCGCGTGGATGCCCCTCGGAGATGGCGAGCACGATGCGGGCATAGGCGCCCTCGGGCGTCGTGTCCTTGGGAAACGAGGTCCGGTTTTGCACGACGAACCCCACCGCGAGCAGGATGGGCACGGCCGCGGCGATGGTCAGCTTGACTGTGCGCGTCATGCTGCCGCGAGGCTAGCATGCGGCCGCGAAACAGACTTGCCGTCCCGCCTCGGGCATCCTACGAGCTAAGCAATGCTCGAAGGAGCTCGCATTGCCGTGGTCGTTCCCGCCTACAACGAAGAGCGGCTCGTCGCGACCACGCTATCGTCCATTCCCGGCTTCGTCGATGTGATCATCGTCGTCGACGACGCGAGCACCGATCGCACCCGGGCGGTCGCTTCGTTGCTTTCCGATCCGCGGATTCGGGTCGAGCGCCACGCCGAAAATCGCGGAGTGGGGGCGGCCATCGTCACCGGCTACCGGCTGGCCCTGGGCGCGGACGCCGATGTCATCGCCGTCATGGCCGGCGATGCGCAGATGCACCCCGACGATCTCGCCGGGCTCGTGCTTCCGGTCGTCCGTGGCGAGGTGGACTATGCCAAGGGCGATCGGCTCCATCACCCCGACGCTCATCGGGTCATGCCGCGGGGCAGGTTCGTGGTGGGCAAGGCTCTTTCTTGGCTCACCGCGCGAGCTGCGGGGCTCGCAAGCTTTTCCGACAGCCAGTGCGGCTACACCGCCATCTCGGCGCGCGCTGCGCAGACGATCGATCTGGACGGTCTCTTTCCACGTTACGGGTACCCCAACGACATCGTCGGAAAGCTCGCCCTT
>JBBSDY010000713.1:0-2801 GCA_038240245.1 Polyangiales bacterium | reverse complement strand
CTAGCCGTGCAAAGGATTTGTAAAGAAATGTAGGCTTGGAGAAATCGTCATCGTTGGATTTTAGTAATCAGGATTCCGCCCGTATGAACGTCGCGAGAGGTCGAAGATGGATAGATCACTTTTGACCAAGATGGTCTGGTTGGGCGCCATTGCAGCCATCCCCGTTTCCGTTCTGTGCCTACAAAAGCCCCACGTGACGGTTGCCCCTGAAACTCGCCGCGTCATCACGATGGACAGGCCCGTGGCTGTCGACATCAAGGAAGGCGAAGTGGAGGGCCCGAAGCCGCTCGACCCGACCAAGCCGCTCGAGAGCACCAAGACCAAGACCATGTGGGTTGGGGGCGGCAGGATAACCTCCAAGGCTGGCGCGGCGTCGCAAGCCGATGTGGCCCTCGCACCGGGTAAGCTTCCGGCCAAAGACCCGAGCAGCCTGACGGCGTCGGTCACGCCCCCGGCTGGGTCCAGGGCGCAGTAAGCGCTACGGCCCGACGCTCAGGCTCCGGCGTTCGGCGAGAGCCGATAGGCGAGCTCGTAGTGATCGTCGAGGTTCTCGATGCGCACCTCGACGATGCCATGCGGGCTGAGCGCGTAGGTTTCGCGAATGAGGGGCCCCGTGCCGTCGAACCTGCGTACGTCGACCGAACCCAGCTTGACCTTGGGCTCGCGTAGTCCTTGATCGAAGGGAAAAAAGATGTCCGAGAAGCTCGCCATGTCGCCGAGTGGATTTCCGCTGGTGTCGATTTCGGCGCACTCGACGTAGCGAAAGTGGCCAACGTTGTGCTGCGCGCGGTATGTGCGTTCGACGATCCGGGAGCGGCTCTTGCCGCTGGGCAGCGAAACGTCGTGGCTGAAGATCGGATCGAAGGTGACCTCGGATCCGCCGCTGCCTTCGCGGAACACGCCGAACACGCGAGAGAAGCGATCGGAGAGCACGAGTCCGGCCTTCTCGTCCGCGGCGATGGCGAGCCCAATAGCTGCGGCGGCAGACGGGTAGGGGGACCGGTGCACGCGCTTGCCAAATGTATCGCGAAGAACGCGGCCCACCAGCGGTAGCGAGCTCGCTCCGCCCACCACGTAGATGCCGGCGATCTCGGTGGGAAGGCCGAGCCCGCCGTCGGTCTCGGGCTCGTCGACCTTGCGAAGCACGTCCGTGGTCGCGGCGAGGGTCCGTGCGACGAGCGGGCCGCAGCGATCGTAGAACTCGCTCACCTCGATGGTGAGCTCGGGACGGGGAGCGTCGCTCCCCAGGCAAGCGGCGAGATCGAGGGTGATCTTGCGCGAGCTCGGGTGAAGCTGCTCTTTGCTCTGCCGGCACTGCTCGAGCAAAAGCTTGGCAGCGCGCGCGGGGATCGACGCGCGATCGAGCTTCACCTTGGAGAGCGCCAGATCTCCCAGCACCGTGTCGAAGTCGTCGCCCCCCAGGCGGTTGATCCCGGCGGTGGCGATGACCTCGTGCAGGGGGCCCGTCATGCGCAGGAGCGAGACGTCGAAGGTACCCCCTCCGATGTCGTAGACGACGACCTGGTCCTTCTTGGACGTCAGCGTGTTGCGATGACGGTGGGTGTATTCGAAGCCGGCCGCCGAGGGCTCGTTGAGCAAACCGAGAACCTCGAAGCCGGCGCGCCGAAAAGCATCGAGGCAAATGAAGCGCTGGGTGCTGTGCGCGTTGGCGGGGGCGGCCACGAAAGTCTCGAGCGGCCCCTTGCGCGAAAGGGCGCGCGCGATGTTGGAGTGACTGCGGAGCGCATCGGCAAGAGCACCGAAAAAGCCCGCCAACAAATCGATCATGCGAAGGCTGGTGCCGCCCACCTGGACGGTTGCTTCGGGGGAGGGATCGTTGAGCAGGCGCTTGAACGAGCGCAGCACGTTCCATTCGGGGCTCTTGGCGACGCGCTCGGCGTCGAAGCCGTAGCGCAGCTCACCGTCCTTTTCGGCGACGACCGAGGGAAAGCACTCGAACGCGTCGCCCGCATCGTCGACGAAGCTGACGACGGGGTAGTTTCCCCGATCGCACCAGGCAACGACGGTACGTGTCGTCCCAAAATCGATGCCCAGTCGCAACGCTCACCTCCGTCCGCCATCCTGCCACATCGTCGCCATTCTGTGCCAGCGGGTCGATCTCCAGCCGATCGGCGAGAAAGCACAAAACTTTCGGCGATGTCGTCGGTCTATAGTGGGCAAACCGGAAGGATGGGGACCGCCGTGCCAACGCAGAATCGCGCCATCTTGTTTCTTTTGTCGGCTCTCGCTGCTTCGTGCCACCGCGGAGGGTCGGCTCCCCAGGGCAAAGGTCCGATACGCGCCATCGACGTGGACGCGCCGTTCGGTCTGGATGGCCCCGCCATATCCGGGTGTGATCACGATGGCAAAAAGTGTGCGCCCGTTGCCAAGGACGATGCCCTGGCCGACGGCACGCTGGTCAAGAGCGCCCGCGGCGCGCGTGCTTCGTTCGAGCTCGGTCCATCGACCAGCATCGATTTGGGGGAGGACAGCGCCGTCGTCATCGACTCGACGAGCGGCATCGACGTGCAACAGGGCTCGGTGGTGGTGCGTAAGCTCGGCAGCGCGACCGAGAAGGTCGATCCTTTTCGCATCGAGGTGGCCGGTCGTACGGGTGAGATCGATCCCAAGATCGGCGGGAGCGTCGCGGTGCGGGCCAAGTCGCCCGAGCGCGCCGCCGTCACGGTCGAGAAGGGCAAGCTGACCTTGCGGTCGAGCGGCGGGCAGACGACGGTCGTTCTGTCGGGCGAGACGGTCGAGCTGGTCAAGGGCAAGCCTCCCGAGCGCGTTGCCGCGTTCGT
>JBBSDY010000712.1:0-2803 GCA_038240245.1 Polyangiales bacterium | reverse complement strand
TTTCCCGCGGGCGGAAGACTGCGACGGTTGGGTGGGCTCGACAATGTTGCTAGACTGGCGCTCTGCCATCCGAAAGGCCCTCATGTCGCACGGACGCAGCGTCCTCGTTCTGTTGCTTTCACTGGTCACGGTGGTCTCGGTGGTCGCGCGGGCCGACGACGACGTTCCCAAGCCCCCTGTCGCCGAGGCCGCGCCCCGTTCGCCGCTCGACATCCTGATCGACAAGTCGAAGGTCGACCTCAAACAGCATCGGCTCGAAGTAAAGATGAGCCACATTGCGGGCAAGGTGACACTCAAAGTCTACGATGACACGGGCGCCGTCCTCGCCGACCAAGAGCAGGATTTCTCCGGCCGCGCCGCGGGGTCAACGCTCGTGGTGACGTGGTCCCCCGCCACCGATGCGACCGTCGGCAAGATCGAAGTCTTCGCCTACGACAAGGATGGCTACTACAAGGGCATCGCCATCGTCCCCTGGTCGATTGCGATCCCCCACGAAGAGGTGAACTTCAGGCGTGACTCGTCGGACATCGACGACTCCGAAAAGCCAAAGCTCGAGGCAAGCTTCGTCAAGGTGACCGAGACCGTGCTGGCTCACAAGGACCTCGGCAAGATCACCTTCTTCATCGCCGGCCACACCGACACGGTCGGCGCGGCCGCTTACAACGTCCAGCTTTCGCGGGCCCGGGCGCAGTCCATCGCCTCGTGGTTTCGCCGCCGCGGTCTCAAGATCGGCATCGCCTTCGAGGGCTTCGGCGAGTCGGCTCTTCTCGTCAAAACACCCGACGAGACCGACGAGCCCAGAAACCGGCGCGTCGACTACATTCTGGCCATCGACGAGCCCGTCATGAAGACCTCCGGTCTAAGGCCCGCCTGGAAGCGCATCAACTGATGCTCAAGGCCAATGTGATTGGGCTTCTGGCCGCCGCGACGCTCGGCACGGTCATGCTATCGCCCGCCATGACGCTCTACGGAACGTTTGGTCCCGCGTTCTCGACAGCGGGACACGCCGCACCCCTCGCCTTCACATGGGCGCTTTTGGCAACGGTCCCCACGGCGTTGAGCTATGCGCTGGTCTCGCGCGAGCACCCCTCGTCGGGAAGCGCCTACGCCTGGACGGCCAAGGCCACGACGCCCACCGCCGGCGCGTGGGCCGGGTGGATGGTCTTTCTTTATTATCTGCTCAACTTCGTGATCCAGCCGCTCACCCTGGGGCTCTTCTTCAACGATCTGCTCACCGCGCTGGGGTTGCCCACCGGCTACTTTACCTACGCGGTGGGGGTTCTCATCGGATCGATTGTTCCTGCTTGCATCGTCTACCGCGGCATCGCCCTGTCCAGCCACGGCGCGCTCGCATTCTTGCTTTTCGAGGTCTCGGTGGTCGTCGCGCTCTGTCTGACGATCGTGTGGTTCAAACCCCTGCCGGGCGTCGCCCTGTCGGCCGAGGGGTTTCACGTCGGAGCATCGGTGGGAGGCCTCCCGGGGATCTTCCAGGCGCTCATTTTCTCGATGCTGGGCTTCTGTGGGTTCGACGTGATCAGCACGCTCGCCGAAGAAACCAAGATGGCGAGAAAGCTCATTCCGCAGGCCACCCTTCTCTCCCTCTTCATCTATGGCGGGTTCATCATCGCGGGGGTGTGGTGCCTCACCTACTCCGACACGCCCGAGAAGCTCAAGGCCCTGGCCGAGAGCAGCGGCATGCCCATCACCGCCATCGCCAAGACGTTCTGGGGCAAGGGCTCGATCTTCATCGTCCTCACCGGCCTGTCGGCTGCGCTCGGAATTGCCATCGCCTGTTCGGTGGGTGCAAGCCGGATCCTCTACGCAATGGGTCGCGACGGATTTGCGTCCTCCAGCTTTGCCACGGTTCACGATCGCCACAGCGTTCCCTGGACGGCGCTGCACGTCATCTTCCTCTGCGGGGCCGTGGGACCGCTCGCGGTCGGTGCCTTCATCGGACCCTACAAGGCGTTTCTCTGGTTTTGCATGACGACCACTTTCTTTGCGATGGTCACCTACCTGCTCGTCAACATCTCGAGCCTCTTGCTCTTCCGTGATCGCGTGCTGAAGTCTCCGACGAGCTTCGTCTTGTACGGCGTCGTGCCCGTGCTCGGGATCGCCTTCGACGGCTACATTCTGGTTCGATCGTTCTTCATCGAGCTCTGGCGACAGAGCTGGGCCGATGGCCGCAGCGTGCTCGTGTTCGACGTCGGCTGCGCCGTCCTCGCCCTGTTCTTTTTGCAAAAGCGGAGCGTGCTCGCGACGAGCCCCGTTGCATCAGGGGCGATCGCGGGCGATTGAACCGCTGGTCCTAGATGCCGTTCGGTTGACCGGGCGTGGGGGCGGCCGCCTGGTAGGTGCCGTTGGCGGCTCGCGCGTAGGTTTGACCGCTCATCACGGTGCCCGGATAGTCGACTTGCTGGCTCACCGATTTGCCCGCATCGGGATTGAGCAAGTAGATTCGCTCACCGGACATGGAGATGCCCCAGGTGACCGTGAAGCAGGCGGCGGCGACGGTCAGGCACGACGTGGTCGGACCCCCGATGCTCGGTTGCTGGGCGACCACCATGAGGAACGCGCCCGCCGCCAGCAGGGTGCCCTGCGGGAACGTGAGAAACCCGGCCGGATCCGGAGCTCCCGTCGTTCCCATGGCCTGTGCAACGGTGTACCCGTCGACCACCATCGGCGTTTGACCGGGATTGGTGAGCTCGATCCAGTCGGGTCCGCCGCCCTGACCCTTGATCTCATTGATGACGACGCTGCCTGCGGTGAGCGCGACGTCGGCAACCTCGCCGGCCTCGTGATC
>JBBSDY010000711.1:0-2807 GCA_038240245.1 Polyangiales bacterium | reverse complement strand
CTCGTGGACGAGCTGCCCCCAGAGCTGAGTCCAGCCCGGCCAGCGGGTCCAGTCGGCGGCCCACCTCGACTTCACATCGCTGGTCCAGGCGAGCGACCAGCCGAGCCCCACGTGCCATCGCGCGAGAATGGGATCATCGTGATCGGGGTTGACCAGAATCTCTTGGGCCGGCGATGGCTTCATCTTGGTGGCGGTATAGCCCGAAAGAAGCGGCGCGGTGGCGACGTCGATCCCCTTCATGAAATCGGCAGGGCCAGCCTGACGCACGGGAAAGTAGTCGAGCGTCACCGCCGTCTTGGCGATCATCTCCGTCTCGCGGGTGAAGATCTTGGGCAAGCTGTTGGGATCGGGAACCTTGTGGTAGCGGCCGCCGCCAAAATCCTTGATCATGGTGAGGAGCTGATCGTCCACCTCGTTGCCCAGACCGACGGTCGTCACGGTGATCGACTCGGCGGCCATGGCCTGCACCAGATCGCGAATGCCCGACGAAGATGCGCGTCCATCGGTCAGCAGAATGACGTGCTTCTTGCGCGCCTGCACGACCGACAGATCCTGGTAACCGGCATCGAGCGCGGGGAAAATCTCGGTGCCGCCGCCGGCCTGAATGCGCGCAATGTCGTTCTCGATCCTCGAGCGGTTGCGCGCTGGTTGCATCTTCACGTAGCGCGTCGGCGTCGAATCGAAGGCAATCACTTCCAGAAGGTCATCGGGGGACAGGGCGTCGACGGTGGCGCGCGCCGCCTGCTTGGCCATCTCGAGTGGCAAGCCGGTCATCGATCCGGAGCGATCGATCACCAGCGACATGGCGACGCTCGGCATGTCCTTGCGCCGCTCGGCATCCATTCGAACGGGCAAAATTCGCTCGATGGCGGTGTGCTGCCACCCGCCCGGTCCATACCCATTGGGCCCACCCGCGAAAAGAAAACCTCCGCCGAGATCGCGCAGGTACGACTCGACCAGCTCTTGCGACGACAGCGAGATCTGCTCGGCGGGCGTATCGGAGAGAAACATGAAATCGTAACGCTCGAGCTCGCGAAGCGAGCCGGGAAACGAAGACGGCGCACGCACGTCGACGTCGAAACCTTGGCGCTCGAGAGCGGCAGCGAGTGGCGTCGCCTTGCCGGGCTCACCTTCGACGTAGAGCACCGACGGCCGGCCAGGAACGTCGACCGTGACCGCCACGCGGTTGTTCTCCTGGAACTTGTCTCCGCCCTCGGGATCGATCTGAAGGCGATAGGTGACCTCTCCGCCCACGCGAACGACGGATTTGAAGACCACATCGTTGTTGCCCGGCGTCAGCGTGAGCGTGCGCGCGCCATCGAGCCCGTTGAGCGCCTCGCCCTGGTAGAGCAGCGCCTTGGCCTGGCCTCCCCGGCTCGCATAGATGTCGGCGTGCACCTCGAAGGGCTCGCCCACCTTCACCCGATCGGGGACGCGCAACTTCTGAACGGCGATCTCGGCCGGTACGGGCCTCTTGTAGGGGACGACGAAGAGCTTGATGCCAAACCGCTCGGCCCGGTTGGCTTCGGAGAGCAGATCGCCGTCGGTCTCGACGCCATCGGTGTAGAGAATCGCGTGCCGCAGGTAGCCCGGCGGATAGAGACCGTAGGCGAGCTGCAGCGCGGCTTGCAAGTTGGTCCCGGCACCGAAGTGGGTCGTCCCATCCGCGTCGTGACGGACCAGCCCGGGCGCCGCCTTGGCGTCTTCGGCCAGCTCGACGACCCTCGGCCGACGCGCGAAGGTGATCACGCGCGCCGCGTCGTCCTTCTTTCGTGCGGCGAGCGCGGTGTCGATGGCCTGCTTGGCGTCTCCGATGGCTTCGTCGGTGACCGAGTCGGACACGTCGACCAGAAACACCGTGCACACCTTCTCGGCCTTCTCGGTTCGAGCCACCCGGGCGAGCGAGAGCGCCAGCACCGCCAGAAAAGTGATACGCAAGCCCAGCGCCAGCGCGAGCTGCTGCCATGGCAGATCGGCGAGGGAGCGCGGCAAGATCAAGAGAAACGCCGGCGCCAGGAGCAGCAAGCCGAGAAGCTTGGGCGAGCGCAGCACGTAAGTCGTGCCGCCGCGAATGAAGGAGAGCGTCGCGTCAGGCGAGCTCCACACGAAGTGACGGTAGATAGCAGCGAGCGCGACGGTGAGCGCCACGACGAGCACGCCGAGCAGCAGACGCTTCTGACGCGGACTCATACCGTGATTCTCCGGTGGTAGGTGACCCACTCGATGCTGGTGATCACGACCGCCAATAGAAGGAGCACGATCCACCACTCGCTCCGCACGCCCACGTGAAATCCCGACACCTTGCCGGCCTCTTTACCGTCGACGCTGAGGGTGGGCACGGGCGCGATCGAGCTCTCGTCGACATCGGCGAGGTTGGCAGCGAACTCCGACTTGACGGTGGCTCCCTGCGGCCCCGCCTCGAGCGTGTAGAATCCGGCGTCGAGGCCGAGGTAGACGGCGCGGCCGTCTTGCACGGGCACCCGTCGCGGCTCGGAGGGAGCGGGTCCCTTGAGCCACACCTCGTTGGACAGCGTGGGCACCGGAACGTGCCATACCTCGCCCGTGCGAAAGCTGGAGAGGTACGACGCGTCCTCGGCGACGAAGTCGGTGAGCGTGTTGAGCACGAAAAGCGGCCACGCGATGCGCAAGACGAGATCGCTGTCGCGCGGGTTGAAACCGAGGGCGACGAAGCGTTGCTGATCACGCCGGCCGGTGACGAGCAGGGCACCCTGGGTACTCGCCCCGACGACTTTGTCACCCGGGCCAGGCGTCAGCTTGTGCGCCTTGCCGACGTAGACGTCGTCGAT
>JBBSDY010000710.1:0-2820 GCA_038240245.1 Polyangiales bacterium | reverse complement strand
GGCGGCGGGCGTGCGCCACTTTGTGGTCCACGCGCGAAAGGCGCTGCTCAAAGGCCTGTCGCCCAAGGAAAACCGCGACGTGCCGCCGCTCGACTACGCCCTGGTCCATCGGCTCAAGCGGGAGCGGCCGGACCTGACCGTGGTCGTCAACGGCGGGATCGCCTCCCTGGGCGGCAATCAAACGCTCCATGGTGCGGGCCGCCGAGCCGTCGCGCAGTGCGAGGACCAGCCGGTCGTGGGCGTCGCGTCGGTTCTTGGCCACGCGGCCGATCAAGAGCATCTCCGCACCCAGCGCGAGCGTGATCTCGAGCAGATCGGCGGGGCCGCCGCCGCGCAGAAGCTCGATGGCCTCGCGCGTCTCGAGCGCGTTGCCTACCGAGCGACCGAGCGGACTGTCCATCGCGGTGATGAGAGCCACCACACGCTTGCCGGCGCGGGTTCCGACGCGTACCAGGGCCTGGGCCAGCTTGCGCGCCTGCGCGCGATCTTGCATGAAGGCGCCGCGGCCCACCTTCACGTCGAGCACCAGGCCGTCGATGCCCTCGGCCAGCTTCTTGGACAGGATGCTCGCCACGATGAGAGGGATCGACTCGACCGTCGCGGTCACGTCGCGCAGCGCGTAGATCCTCTTGTCAGCGGGCGCGATTTGCGACGTTTGGCCGATGAGGCAAGTCCCGACACTCGCGACGATCCGCGCAAACGCGCGGGTGTCGAGATCCGTGCGAAACCCCGGGATGGCCTGCAGCTTGTCGACCGTGCCTCCGGTGTGCCCGAGGCCACGCCCCGACACCATGGGCACGAACACGCCGCACGAGGCCACGAGGGGCGCGAGACAGATCGAAACCTTGTCGCCCACGCCGCCCGTCGAGTGCTTGTCGACCTTGGGACCACGAACTCCTTCGAGTGACAGGACCTCGCCCGAGTGCAGCATGGCGTCCATCAAGGCGACCGTCTCGGCGTCGGTCATTCCCCGAAGAAACATCGCCATCAGCATGGCGCTCATCTGGTAGTCGGCGAGCTTGCCCTCGAGGTAGAGGGACACGAGCTCGTGGACCTCACCCCGACTGAGCTCACCGCCATCTCTCTTTTTTTGTATGAGCTCGACGGGAGTCATGCTTGCCTGGTTTCGTTGTAGAGTCTCGGGGACATGGAAAGGAAGAAAATGAAAGTCAGGCGAGAAGTATGCGCATGTGCACTCGGTTGGGTGTTGGTCGTGGGGTGCTCCAAGTCGGATCCCGGTACCGCCGCCCCATCCGGAAGCGCTGCTGCTCCGGCGACGATCTCCGCGACCCCGCCCGCCACCGTCGTAGCACCCGTGGCGCCCGCCGCCGATAGCGCATCCGAGGCTCCGGTTGCGGTGGCCAGCGCGACAGGCGGCAAATCGCCGCCCGTGGCTTCGCCCGGCGGCTCAGCGGCTGCTCCCAAGACGTTCACTTGCGGCAACAAGGGCCAGCCAAACTGCCCGACGCAGGCATGGATGAAGGCGAACATGGCAACGGCCGCGGCCAGCGGCGACGGCCCCGATTTGGCCAAGGGCCTCGACTACATCGCAGCCCACGCGCCGGCTGGCATGCCGAGCTGGAGCGGCATCGCCAGGGGAGGCGCTGCGAAGGCCAAGGCCGGCGACATCGACGGAGCGAAGGCCTCGTGCAAGTCGTGCCACGATCAATACAAGGCGAAGTACAAGGCCGAGGTGCGCGACCGTCCGTTCTAGCCTCGACTGCCATGATCCCTCGGCTCTCGCGTCCACTCGGTAAGGATCCACCGAAGCTTCTCGGTCGGCCGCGCGGTCGTTTCACGCAGCACCGCCGACTCGACAAGCTGCGGGTCTTGCTCGAGCACCACCCCAAGGGAATGACGCTCTACGAGCTTGCCGATGCGGTGGGCGTCACCCAGCGCTCGATGCGCCGTTACCTCAAAGAGGTGTCCCAGGAGCTCGAGCTGCAGCCCGTGCCCACACGCGCCGGCGGAGCACTTCGCTGGCGCGTGAAAACGGGCGATCTGCCGCGTAAGATCGAGCTCCGAAGGACACAGGCATACGCCATCCTGGCCGCGCGCCGGCTTTTCGAGCCCATGAAGGGGTCGACGCTCTTCGACGAGATCGAAATGGCGACCGAGCGTCTTCTCGCGCTCGCGCAGCGGCCCGGACGTGGGCCCAACGCGGGGCTCGCCGATGCCCGTCTCGAGCAGCGGTTTCTGTACCTGCCGGTGGCGCCCAAGGACTACAGCACCAAGACCGAAGAGCTCGACGATCTCTTTCAAGCCGTGGCTGATTTGCGCCCTCTCAAGTGCCGCTACCGCAGCGGCGCGCGCGAGGGAGACGATCCGGCGAAGTCCGTCACCGGCGAAGAAACCATCGTCATTCATCCCTACGCCATGGTCCTCTACAAGGACGCCATCTACTGCGTCGGCTTGCACACCGGCAAGGGTGAGATTCGGACGTTTCTCCTGGATCGCATGCGCGACACCGAATCGAGCGCGCTCGACCGCTTCGAGCTTCCCCCCGATTTCAAGGTCGACGACTATTTTCAGGGTGGGTTCGGCATCTGGCGTGGTCGCGAGAAGATCAAGGTCGTCATCGACTTCGATGCTTCGGTCGCCGAGCTGGTGCGCACGCGGCGGGTCCACGAGTCACAGAAGCTCGGGACGCTTGCCGATGGAACCTTGCGACTTACGATGACAGTAGGCAACCTGACCGAGCTGTCGGCGGCGGCCAAGTTGAAGCAGTTCCGCGACGCGACCAATGTCCTCGAGGATTTGAGCTTCGACACCATCTCGGGTGCCGGGCCGAACGCCGCGATCCCGCACTACCGCGTCAGC
>JBBSDY010000709.1:0-2825 GCA_038240245.1 Polyangiales bacterium | reverse complement strand
GGTCGTGCGCACGTCGCGCGGAGGGGGCATGTCCTCGGAGACGAGGCTGCGGGCCAGCCCCTCGCGAATCCCCTGCCCCGACACCCAGATCTCGTCGGCCTCGAGCAACTGAACGATGCTCGAGATGGCCAGCCCTCCCCCGACGATGGAGTCGCCGCGATCTTCGTTCAGACCGGGAATTCCGGAGCGCTTCTTCAATCGTCGTCCGCTCACGAGCTCGAGGGCTTCTTTGAGGCGCTTGCGGCTGAGCTGGTAGCCGTGCAGGCGGGACACCGGGTAGTCGCGCGATCGAAGGTCGATCTTGGCCAGGTTGCGCACCGTGCCGCCGGTCCCGACCACGCTCTCGCCCGGCTCGAGACGCGCGATCCCTGCCTTGTCGAGAAGAGCGCGGGCGTGATCGCACAGCCGCCGCATCTCGCCCGAGGTCGGAGGATCGGACTTCAGGAACGCATCGGAAAGGCGCAGCGACCCGAGCGGCAGGCTCAGGGCGCTCATGACCCGTCTTTGCCGAAAGCGCGTGACCTGCATGCTTCCTCCTCCCACGTCGAAGAGCACGCCGTGCTCGACGGGAAGCCCTCCCACCGCACCCAGGAATCCATAGCGCGCTTCTTCCTCGCCCGAGAGGATGCGCACCTCGAAGCCGAAGCGCTTGTGGATCTCGGCCATGAACGCCTTGCCGTTCTCGGCGTCACGGATGGCGGACGTGCCGAGAGCCATGGTCTGGGTGGCGCCCGATCCGAGCGCAATGGCGCGAAAGTCCTGCAGGGCTTCCCAGCAGCGCTCTTGTGCTTCGCGGCTCAGCTTGTGAGTTGCATCTAGCTCGCGAACGAGGCGAAGCGAGCCGCGGCTGCTGGCCAGGATCTGCGTGGAGAGGCCGCCCTCCAGTCGATACACGACGATTCGGGCGGAGTTCGAGCCAATGTCGATGACCGCGACGGGGCCTTGCACCTTGCTCATGCGGCTGGTGAATCGGTGGCGAGTTTCTGGGCGGCGACGCGGGTTTGCTCTCGAACGATGGCCGCCGCCAGGACGAGCCACACGCCGATGAGGGCAACATTCGTGAGTGAGAACGTGCGCACCGTGAACCCGAAGAAGACGGTGCCGCCATAGACCAGGAGCGCCGAGCTCACGTCGCCCATGCGCACGCAGAACGTATCGACCGCTTGCTTGGCCTTGTATTTCATCTCGCGCGTGGTCACAAGCCAGAGCATTTGGCGCAGCGTGTTGTTGAGCGAGTAGTCGGTCGCATTCTCGGCGATCTTGCCGATACGCAAGATCGCCAGCAAGGGCACGAAGGCCACCGCGCTCGCGTCGGCGAGGGCGATGATCGGAAGCACGAAGAACGCGCCACCGACGCCGAGCCAGCGGATGATCCTGGACACCACGAACGTCTGAAGCAAGACGCCGAGCACGTTCACGTAGAAAAAGAACTCGCCATAGGCGGCGCCGATGTAGTCGCCCACTGCCCTGGACGAGATCTCATGGCGAGCCACGGCCTCGACGGCGTCAGCCTTGATCAGCTTGCCGAGGAGGTATTCACCATTGGTGTTGACCCACGAAAAGACCAGCGAAAAGGCGGCGATCAACAGCAGGTAGCGATGGCGAAAAACCATCTGGAAGGCGCCCGCCGTGTGGAGCGGCGCCACCGATGCAGCGGGCGCGGGCTCGGCGATCTCGACGGACCGGTTCTTTTCGCGCTTGTCGGCCACGAGAAACAGGGTCGCGCAGACACCGAGCAACGCCGCCGCCACGAGCAGCATAGGGAACACTCCGAACAGGGGAATCAGCCCGGCGGAGATCTTGCTGCCGACGGCGGCACCCACCGACGCGCCGAGCGCAATCAACGGGAAGATTCGCTTCCCTTGCTCGACGCCGTAAATATCATTGGCGAAGGCCCAGAACTGGGCGACGACCATCATGTTGAAGATGCCGACCCACAGGTAAAAGAAAAGGCCAAGATGGGTACGCAGACCCGCGCTCAGGCTTGCCGCGAAGAACAGCACCAGGTGCAGCGCAAAGAAGAGCGACACGCCGACGACGAGCTTTCGCCGCGGCAGCCGGTCGACGCTTTTCGCATAAGCCGGGACGGCAAAGAGCAACGCCACCGCAATGGCGGCGCTCATGTACGACTTGTATTCAGCCCCCGATTCGAGCGAAAGGATCAAGGCCTCGCGCACGGGCTTGATCAAGTAATAAGCGGTGAGCATCAGGAACACGTTGGCCGTCATGATCAGCGCGGTGACCGCCTCGCCCGGGCGGACCTCGGTGATGGGCGCAAGCAACCGCGAAAGCCAGGGAGGCTCGGTGGGAGCCGGCGTGTCCCGGGTGATGTTCTCTGTCATTGGGGAGGCCGATCGTCCTCGGGGCGTTCGATGCCGACCAGGCGAAATCCGCGCGTCGGCCCAAGATCGTAGAGATGAGCTCGCAGCGGGCCCGGTGCGTAGCCGTTGGCGATGTCGACGACCAGGTAGCGGCTCGCATCGTCGTCACGTGCGCCGCCGTCTGCGGCCTGGTGCGCAAGGGCTACCGACAGCGTTGATGCAGGGAGAAGTTGAACAACGGCGCTTCCCGCGGGCACGTAGCGATCGGTCCGGTACAAGCGGGCGCGCAGGGTGATCGATTCGCTTGGCACGATACGCGTTCGCCGGGCCAGATCGACGCCCACCAGCCTGTCCTCTTCGACGCGCACGTCGGCGATGGGCGACAGGCGACCCAGGTAGCGGCGCAAGATCGCGTCGCGGCGGGCGATCAGGGTTTCGGTGAGGTAGCGCGCGCTCTCGGGGTCGTACTTGCCCACCGAAACAAGCGCGGCGACGAGCTCATCG
>JBBSDY010000708.1:0-2832 GCA_038240245.1 Polyangiales bacterium | reverse complement strand
TGCATCGATTCATTGGGACCGATATCCTGCTCGATCTTGAGCTGAGCATCGTAGTAGGTGGGGATGGGAACGAGGTCACCGACGTCTCGCGACGTGAACAGCTTGAGATCGCGGTCGAGGTAGCTTTGGCGGGCGGCGGCCTGCACGCGCGTGGAAGAACCGAGGGGCGTCTCGAGCATCGCCGAGGCGTCGATCAAGTCGGCCGCGACGTAGCCGTGCAGCTTGTCGGCGCGCGGCGAACGCGTGTCGACGGTGACGAGCCCGCCGAGCCCGCGACCGTACTCGGCGCCGTACCCTCCCGGAGCGAGATCGATGGCGCGCACCAGGTCCGAGTTGACCGTCGAACGCAGGCCGCCGCCGTGATAGAGGAGCGGCACGCGAACACCGTCCACGTAGACGCGGGTGTCCTGGGGTGAAGCTCCCCACACCACCAGCTGCCCCGAGCCGAACGCGGCACGAGCGACGCCCGGCAGATTCTGAACGACCTTGAGGGTGTCGCCCTGCGTGCCGGGGACGCGCTTTCCCTCTTCGACCTTGATCTCGGTGGAGATGACCTCTTTCTTGATGCGCGGCGCGACGATGACGATCTCTTCGTCGGTCGTCTCTTCACCGGGCTTTTCTTCCTTGGGGGTCACCGTGTATTTGACTTCGAGGTGCTTTCCCTCTTCGACGGTCTCCTCGGTGGAGATGGTCGTAAAGCCAGGGCCCGAAATGGTGATCGTGTGCTTGCCCTCGGGAACTTCCTCGAACTCGAAATGGCCTTCCTCGTCGGTGATGGCTTCGCCCACCCCCTCGATGCTGACCTTGAGGCCTTCCTTGGGCTGCTTGCTGGCGCGATCGCGGATCACACCTTCGTAGTTGACGATCGGGCCGATCGCCTCCTCCTTGAAGACGAAGTCGTATTTGTACGTAATCTTGACGGGAGCCGGCTTGTTGTCGATCTCGGCCGGCGAGAAGACGAACTTCTTGACAGCTTCGAGCGCCGCGGCGTCGAAAGCCGGGCCCGCCGTTTGAACGACGGCAGCATCTTCGACGATCCCCTTGTCGTTGATCGCGATCTGCAAAATCACCGACGCCGTCTTGCCGGCGAGCTTCTCCGACTCAGGATAGGGCGCTTCGACGAACCGCAGCAGCTTGGGCGGCTTGGTCAGCTTCCCCTGACGCGTCGGCGTCTCGTTGGGAGCTCCCGTCGGCTGCGCCCACCCTCCCTGTGGGCCGGTTAGGATCGCCAGCGCCACGAGCGCCGCAATCGCGGAGGTCTTTCGCACGATCAATCTCCGAGCTGGAACCGCATGCCGACGACGTGCTTTGATTCGACGGGCTTGCCGCACCTGGTGGCAGGGCTGAACTTCCATCGCTTGGCTGCCGCAAGCGCCGCTTGATCGAGGCCATGCCCGAGGCCCGTGATCACCCGCGCGTCGATGACGTCACCGTTGGCGTCGATTCGGAACTCGATCTTGATGACGCCTTCGACGTTCGCCGAGCGGGCCTCATCGGTGTATTGCGGTTGAACGCGGTCGACCGACTTCGGCTTGGTGGCCTCCTCGACGCAGGCATCGGCCGCGTCGGTCGGTTTGGGCGCAGGGCCCTTCACTTTTTTCTCTTGAGATCCGCCAGCCGCCGCGGCTCGCTCCGACCCAGCGGCCGCCATTCCGCCGACTGGCACCGCTATTCCTACGCCGTCTGCACCGCCGCCCAAAGAGATCCCGAAGTCAGGGAGCGCAGCCATGGCTTCGTGTCCGACAGGCGTTGGCGACGTATTGGTGGGAGGAGGGGTGTTTTTCGGCGCGGGGGGCGGCTCGAGCGACTTCTTGGGGGGAGGAGGCGGCGGCTTGTCCTTTTCTTTTTCCGCTTCCTTCTTCTTCTCCTTCTTGGTTTCAAACACCTTCACGATGGTCGGCTGGGGACGGGGGTGGTCCTTGCGAATGGAACCGATCCCCGCGGCGAAGCCGATGTGAGCGACCACGCTGAGTCCGTAGCCGGTTATGACCCACCAGCGCATCGGGCTACTTCACGGGCTCGACGTTGATGGCGAACTTCACGATGCCTTCGAGCTTGGCAATATCGATGATGTGCACGACCTTGCCGTGCGCAACTGCGGCGTCGGCACTCACGATCAGGCTCATCTCCTCGTTGGCCGCGATGCTCTCCTTGAACTTCTTGATGAGGTCGGGCTCGGTGATCGGCTCTTGATTGAAGTAGAGATTGCCATCCTTGGCGATGGTCACCGCGGCCAGCGATTGCACGGCCTCGTTGGCGCTCGCCGCCTTGGGGAGCTCGACCTTGAGGCTCTGCGACACGATGTACGTCGCAGAAACCATCATGATGACGAGCAAGACGAGGACGACGTCGACCATGGGGGTGACGTTGATGCCCACGATCGCCCCGTGTCCGCCCGACTTTCCGCTGCCTAGTGTTCCGGCCATGTTCGTTCTCCTTCGGTTGCAGTCAGTCGAGCTCGTTGAGAGTGGCGCGGGCGCCAGGCGTGCCGCTTTCACCGGATAACATCCCCACGTTGCCATCGGGTCGTTCGCCGAGAGCCGCGAGCTCGCGGCTCAGCTTCTCTTGCGACTTCAGGTAGGCAAGGAGCTGTTTGCCGATGATGGCGACGTTGGATTCGATGTCGTTGACCTTCTTGCCAATGAGGTTGTAGGCGACGACGGCGGGCAGAGCCACGAATAGACCCACGCCGGTGGCGACGAGGGCTTCGGAGATGCCGCTCATCACGTGCCCCATGGCCTCTTTGTTTTGGCCTTCACCGAGCAAGTGAAACGAATCGATGACGCCGATGACCGTGCCGAGCAGTCCGATGAAGGGCGCGTTGTTGCCGAG
>JBBSDY010000707.1:0-2833 GCA_038240245.1 Polyangiales bacterium | reverse complement strand
CTTGCTGATGATGAGGCCGGGGGCGGCCTGACGTCTCTTGTACTCGCTCCCTTGCACGAGCTGGGTGACGCGATCGACGACCGCCACCGGAAGCCCTTCGCTCACCATGGTTTCGCGATCTGCACCGTCCTCGACGAAACGCTCGAGCACGCGGTCGAGCAAATCGTACGGAGGCAGCGAGTCCTGATCGGTTTGCCCGGGACGAAGCTCGGCGCTCGGCGCCTTGTCGATCGACGCACGGGGGATGCGCTCGCCTTCGCGGTTCACGTGGCGCGCGAGTCGATAGACCATGGTCTTGGGAACGTCGCTGATGACCGCGAGGCCACCCGCCATGTCGCCGTAGAGCGTGCAATATCCGCAGCCGAGCTCGCTTTTGTTGCCCGTGGTAAGCAGAAGCGCGCCGGTGCGATTGGAGATGGCCATGAGGATCGTGCCACGGATGCGCGCTTGCACGTTTTCGAAGGTGACGTCACCGGCGGCCGCGGGCGTCAATCCAGCCAGAGGCGCCTGGAGACCCGCCAGGTAGGCCTCGAACATTGGCTCGATGGAGATTTCGCGCCAGCCGATGCCGAGATTCTCGGCGAGCTTTTTGGCGTCGTCGCGCGACCCTTGCGACGAGTAGCGGCTGGGCATACCGACCCCGAGGACGTTTGCGGGACCAAGGGCATCGGCCGCGACGGCGGCGGTAAGAGCCGAGTCGATGCCCCCCGAAAGGCCCAATATCGCGCGCGAGAACCCGCACTTTTGGGCGTAGTCTCGCGCGCCCAGCACGAGCGCGCGGTAGGCGCCGTCTTCGTCGGACGCGATATCGTCAGCCATGGTACCGCGAGTGAGATCGCAGACGAGAACCTGCTCCTCGAAGGCGGCCGCGCGCGCCACCACGGCCCCGCCCGCCGCAAACAACGTGCTGCGACCGTCGAAGACGAGCTCGTCGTTGCCGCCGATCTGGTTCACGAAGGCGACGGGAACGCCGTGACGCCGTGCGATCTCGGCGAACATGGCGGGCCGCGCCTCTCGCTTGGACGTGGTGAAGGGGCTCGCCGACACGTTGACCAGGAGATCGATCTTGCTCGCCGACAGATCGGCGACCGGATTGACGCGGTAGCGAGGTTTTTCTTCTCCGGCCTGGGTATAGGCGCGCCCCCCGTAGGCCCGGAAGGCGAGCGGCGCCACGTCGTTCCAGGCGTCCTCGCAAATGGTCAACCCCACCCGCACGCCATCGACGTCGACCGTGACGGCGCGATCACCTGGCTCGAAGTAGCGATCTTCGTCGAAGACGTCGTACGTCGGCAGCAGGCGTTTGTGCGCGCGCCCCACGATCTGGCCCCTGCGCGCCACGAAGACCGCGTTGTGAAGCGGCCGGCCATCGCCCCCTTTCTTCTCGTCGATGGTCCCGAAAACGAGGGTAATCCCTTGCGGTAGCTCGGACACGAGCCTCTGGTTTTCGGCCAGCACCGCGTGCACGAACGCGGGACGTTCCAGCAGATCGCGCGGCGGGTAGCCGAGCAGGGCGAGCTCGCTGCTGACGGCGAGCGTGGCCCCCTGCTCCTGCGCCTGGCGAGTCGCTTTCAGGATGGCGTCGCGGTTGGCAGCAAGAGCCCCCACCGTGAAGTTTTGCTGCAACAGCGCGATACGCATCAGGACATTTCTTAGCACCACTGGCCCTGCCCCGTGACGGCTTCGTCGTCACCCTGACGCTCCCGGGCGGCTCTGCTATACCGCTCGGTCCATGTGGAGCCCCGATGACCGGCGTTTCATCTTCGTGACCGGCAAGGGGGGAGTCGGCAAGACCACCGTCTCGGCGGCGCTCGCCCGTGCCCTCGCGGCGCGGGGCAAACGGGTTCTCATCGCCATGTGCAACGCCAAGGAGCGCATCAGCGCGATGTTCGCCTCGGAGATCATCGGCTCCGAGATCGTTCGCGTTGCCGAGCGCGTCTGGGCAGTGAACATCGATCCCGAGCACGCCTTCGAGGAGTACGGCCGCATGGTGCTCAAGGTGCCCGGGCTCTATCGAGTCGTTTTTCAAAACCGCTACGTCCGATCGTTCTTGCCCGCGGTCCCCGGCCTGGCGGAGTGGGCGATGCTCGGCAAAGCCTGGTACCACACGACCGAGCTCGACGAGCACGGCAACAACCGCTTCGACGTCGTCCTGCTCGACGCGCCGGCCACCGGGCACGGCCTCGACATGCTCCGCGTCCCCAAGGTGATCATCGAAGTCGTCCCGCCAGGCGTTTTGCGGCGTGATGCCGAGACGGCATGGAAGATGTTCACCGATCCGCGCGCAACGGCCGTCGTGGTGGTCACGATGCCCGAGGAGCTGCCAGTGACCGAGACGCTCGAGCTCGTGGACGCCATCGATCACGAGCTGGCGATGCCGCTCGGTGCACTGGTGGTCAACGGCGTTCTCCCTCCGCTCTTTTCGGACGCCGAGCGCAACGAGCTGTCGAAGGTGAACACCGACCCTGCATCCGGCGATGGTTCTTCAGCGTCTCCTTCGGCCGCGAAGAGCGCGGTCGTCGCGGCAGCGCGCCGCGCGATTCAGGAGCGACTGCAAGCAGGATGTATCGAGCGCCTGGCCTCGCTCAAGATCGCGAAACGGATCGTTCTGCCCTACGTGTTCGAAGACGTCGCCACACCCGGGGTGATCGAGAGGCTGGCCACGCACTTCTAGCCAGTTGTTCGCCGGGGTGCCGAAGGGTAGAGTCCGGCGATGAACGTCAGGCTCGTGCACGAGTTTCGCTTCGAAGCTGCCCACCGTCTGCCGAACGTGCCCGACGGTCACAAGTGCGCTCGACTGCACGGACACAGCTTCCGGATCGAGCTGGCCGTCGAG
>JBBSDY010000706.1:0-2836 GCA_038240245.1 Polyangiales bacterium | reverse complement strand
GTCGAGAAATGCTTCGTCGAGTGACAAGCCCTCGACCAGGGGTGTGAACGTGCGCAGGACGCCGAACATCATCTCGCTCACCTCGACGTAGCGATCCATGCGGCCGGGCACCACGATCGCCTGGGGACACAGCCGAAGGGCAACCGCCATGGGCATGGCCGAGCGCACACCGAAGGGCCGAGCTTCGTAGGAGGCCGCCGTGACGACGCCGCGTCGGGAGGGGCCCCCCACCACAACTGGCTTTCCACGGATCGCTGGGTTGTCGTGCTGCTCGACGGACGCGTAAAAGGCGTCCATGTCGACGTGGAGAATCTGCCGATCGGCCATCTAGGCAGCGACGGTGCGCAGCGTGTCGATGGCGTGCACGGGAGCTGCATCGCCCGCCATCAGCGGCGCGATGGCGGCGTAGACCAGGCGGTGGTTGTCGAGCATGCTTTGCCCCCGAAAGGCGGCCGCGGTCACCAGGAGCGCATAGTGCCCGCCGCCGTTGGAGGTCACCTCGACCGTTGCGTTGGGAAGCTTGTCGAGAACAGCGGCCTTGAGTGCCCCGGCGACCGTGCCCCCCTCGCGATTGAAGTCGACCATGCGTCGTTATAGCGCGCAACGAAGGCTCAGGGACACAGAGGTGTGCCGCCCGCCGCGCCGGTCAAGGGATCGAAGCCGCCGCCGCAGATGTCCTCGCGGCCCTGACCGTAGTGATCGGTGACGAACGCGGCGAAAGCGTTGCGATCGAAGCAGCTCGCTCGCAGCGTGTAACCCCAGGCGCTCGCGGCGAAGCGCACGTCGAGCTCGGGATCGGGCAGCATGATGAGCCGCCTCTTGGGCTTATCGCCGCAATCGGCAGGAAGCGAGTCGATGAAAGCTTGCGCGCTCGCCACTTCGTCGGGGCAGCCATCCTTGCAGTTGTAGGTGATGACGACGCCGCCGTGCTCCAGGCTATGGACCCAGAATCCAGGCAAAAATGGCTGCGTGTACGTCTGGTAGGCCGCCCAGTAGGGAGGCGCATAGTGATCGCCCGACGACGGCGGGTGGGTGTGGTAGACGATGGGCGAGCAGATGGGCGTGTGCTGAAAACCCTCGATCGGGTGCTGCTCGACGACGGCCGAGCAGGTGCCTTGGGCATCGGTGGGGATCGCGCTCGCGTCGTCGAGGCTTTCGGTGCCGCTGCCACCCGTCATTGCCGCGCCCCCCCCGCCCGCGACGTCGCCGCCACCCGTCATTGCCGCACCACCCGCGCCGGCGACGTCGCTGCCAGCCATGGCGGCTCCAGCGGAGCCGGTGCTCGGATTTCCTGCGGCGGCATCTGCCGGTGCGACGGGCGACGAGCTACACGCGGCGCCAGCGAGGAGCCCCACGAGACCTAGGGCGCGCATCGAGTTGGAATGCATGCTCGACTCTAACCCCGCAGAAGCAGATCGACCACCTGAACCGCCTTTTCGCTAGGGTGGCGGAGGACTGCAACCCGCGGCCGAAATGGGGATGCCCGGGGCGCACTTTTGCTGATAGCAAGAGCCGCTCGTGCACTGCGCATCGGTGCTGCATGGCGTGCCGAGAGCCGTAAGCGGAACACAGGTATTGCCCGGCGTTTCGCACCAAAGCGCTGGTGCGCACTGCGCCGCGGAGTTCCCACAGGCCGCTCCCGCGGCCAGGCCCATTTGGCAGTGGTTCGTTGCGTCGCAATACAGTCCCTGCGCGCAGACGAGATGGGGAAACCGCGAGCTCGGATCGCGGGGACCGGGCCCCAGGCAAACCTCGCCCAGGAGAGCGGGCGGGTCGAGAACGCAAATGGGTGCGGGCGGACCGACGGTCGTGGTGTCGACTTCGCATTGCACCGGACCCTGTGCGGACTGGGCGCAATCCTTGGTTGATTGGCATGGGCCATTCGCATCGACCGTTCCGGCGTAGACGCCGGGGCAAGACTTCTTCAGCTCGGCGAGGACCGAAGTCGAGCTCACACACCGCGAGAGAATGCTTCGCGACGTTTCGATGCATTTCGCGGCGCCGGCGCCGTCGTAGACTCGAGAGGGATTCGTGTCGGCCAGCAAATGCTCCGCCTCGCGCGTCCAGTCTGTGAGGCAGGTATCGCCCGCGAAGGCGAAACCAGAGCTGGCGCAGCACGTGGCGACCGCACAGCACATGGCTTCGACAAACGTGGCCACGAATCTTTCGGACGAAACGGAACCCGAGGGAGCCGCGCAGTCGCCCCCTGCGCCGGCATCGGGACCATCGACGGCTGCGCTCGGTCCGTCTGGCCCTGATCCACCGTTCATGGCGTCCGTCGAGCCGCCGCCAGGTTCGTTCACTGAGCTACCACCGCCCCCCGACGCTGCCCCGGCGTCGTCGTTCGGGGAGGGGACGCCCTGGGTGGCGCCGTTGCACGCAAGGCTCGCCGACAGGACAAGTCCCAATCCGGACGCGCGAAGCTGCGCCCAACCCAGGCGACCACGAACCAACCCGCCCAAACGCATGACACCAGTTTTCCTGAAACGGAGGCTAGCTGTCGTGGAGTGTGCGAGCGAGAGGAAACCTGGTGATCTCGTCGGAGAAGTGCCGAAGGAGGGACTTGAACCCTCACACCCTTGCGAGTAACGGATTTTGAATCCGCCGCGTCTGCCATTCCGCCACTTCGGCTTTTATGTTCGGTATCGCTTCGTTGCGTGTCGTCCTTCGAGTGTCGTCTGATGCCGCCTGGCCCACCCTTGGCCCACCCACCCGCGAAAGCTCGGGGATTGCGCGGGTCATCGGCCACAGGGGACCGAGGGACAGCTCACTAGCAGAACGGGCCGCCCGGCGGTAGCGCGCGATCATCGTGCTGGTGGTGTGGCCGGTGCGATCC
>JBBSDY010000705.1:0-2845 GCA_038240245.1 Polyangiales bacterium | reverse complement strand
TTGGTTCATGAAGGAAAGCGTAACAGACCCGCCGGGCGAATCTCTTTGTATCTCTGGCGTGCGGGGGCGACTTCGGTCGTCACGGCATCGCCTGCGCACGCTCGATGTGGTCGAGACGAAAGTGGCGCCGTTCGCCCGAGACGAGATCGACGGCGTGAATGCGTGTCTCGTGCCGATCCATGGACACCGACTCGATGCGGATGTCGCGCGTGCTCTGGATGAAATTGCCATCGACATAGGTGATGTGCAGCGGCTGGCGCTCGAACCACGCTCGCTCGACCGCCGCGCGGACGGCCTTCTTGCTGGGGAGCGTGGGAACACCATGAAACGACAGCTCGCCGAGGCGCGAGAGAAGCTCGCGCTGCGCGGATGTCGAGAGGGCCGCGCGCACCTTGTCGAGACCGGATTCGAGCGTCTCGGTGAATGGGAGCAAGCGCGTGTCGATCGCGTGTCGACCGAGCGCCACCAGGAGCGCCGCCTCTCGGGCGGTGAAATTCACCGGCGGCAAGCTGTAGCTCCGATCGAGCGCATAGCCGCCGCCGCGCCCGCGCTCGGCGGACAACGGCATCGATGCTTCGCGTAGGGCGTCGAGATCGCGGTAGATGGTGCGCACGGTGACCCCGAAGCGTTCGGCGAGGACCTCCGCCGTGACCCCCGTTCGCCGACCGCGAAGGTACTCGGCCAGAGCAAAGAGCCGCTGCGTACGCTGCATCGTCCAACTGACATACTCCTGTCAGAGTCGAGCTTCAACCACGGTGCCGCTCACGGCTGCGGCGGATCAGCGGCGGCGCGACAAGCTGCCACCTCTTGCTGGGTCGTGATGGGGGCGAGCTCCTGGGTCACGCTTCCGGTCATGTCCTTCTCGAGCGCCACGACCCGTCCCCCCGCCGTCACGCCCCCCACCTTGGCCGCCTGCACTTCGACCAGGTATTGCCGCCCAGCCTTCATGGGCAGGGCGAACGTCAGGTGACCTGTCTTCCAGACAATTCCGCCGACGTCGCTGACCTTGCCCCAGCTCTGCGGAGTGACGACGATGTGGCACCCGGGGAGAACCTCGAACGGCGGACCGTGCTCGGTGACGTCCTGGCCGTCGACCTTTTGGACATAGCCGGTGAGCTGCGCCACCTCGTCCGGATTGCGCGGCGCACCGCTGTTCGCATAGAGCGGATATCCGCGCCCATGGCCCGCCAGACACCCTGCCAACAAGAAGCTCGCCACGCCACCCCATCCACGCCTTCGCAGCATTGGTCACCCCTCGGGCGCGACGATATCACGGCCCGAGGTACACCTTCATGCCCTTGTGCGTCGTCGCGAAGCCGAGGCGCTCGTAGAAACGATGCGCATCGGCGCGTACGACGTTCGTCGTGAGCTGAACGCGCAGACAGCCGCGGCGCTCGGCCTCGCCGATCGCCCATCTCATCATCGCCGTGCCCACGCCGCGCGAGCGTTCGCTTTTGGCGACGGACACCGATTCGACCTGAGCAATCAGCCTGCCCCGGTTGGAAATCTGTCGAATGAAGGTCAGATGAAACGTTCCGACCACCGCGCCGTTGATCTCGGCCACGTAGACGCCGTTGTTCGGATCACGCTCGATTTCCTGGAAGGCGTCGACATAGGCGGGGTCGAGCGCAGGCCCGGTCAGCTCGGGATGGGCGTGCAGATCGTCGTCGCCATAGATCCTGACGATGTGCTCGAGATCGCGAAGGAGAGCTTTGCGAACGATGGCGGCGATGGCGGTGGGCTGCGCGATCAGCGGCGTTGCTCCCAGCCTTCTTCGAAAAGACGAATGCGCCCGCCGGTCGGCGGGTGCTCCTTGCAAACTTCGTGATTGAGCTTGAGACCGAGGCCAGGCCGCGTGGGAACGGCGAAGCAGCCGTCCGAGCGATCGACCTCGGGGCCTCCGTCGACCAGCGTCTTCACCCAGGGATCGGCAAAGTCGTTGAAGTGCTCGAGGATCTTGTAGTTCGGTGTCGCGACGGCAAAGTGCACATTGGCCATCGTGGCCACCGGGCCGCCCACGTTGTGGGGCGCCATCGGAAGGTAATAGGCGTCGGCCCAGCCGGCGAGCCGCTTCATCGCGAGAAATCCGCCAAAATGCGTCAGATCGGCCTGCACGATGTCGACACAACCCGTCTCGAAGAGCTCGCGAAACTCCTGGATGGCGTGCAGGCGCTCGCCGGTGGCGATGGGAAGGTTGGTGGCCCCGCGTACGCGCTTCAGGGCAGCCGGATTTTCGGGAGGCACGGGCTCCTCGATCCACGCCGGTTGGTAGGGTGCCACCAGCTCGGCGATGCGCGATGCCTCGGCCGGATGAAAGCGGCCGTGCATCTCGAGCATGATCTCGATCGAGGGGCCCACCCTCTCACGGACGGCAGCGAGGATGTCGATCGATCGGCGGCGCTCGTCGTACGACAGCTCGGAGTGAGCGGCCCCGAAGGGATCGAGCTTGAACGCCCGGTAGCCTCGGGCAACGACCGTCGTGGCGAGCGCGGCGATCGTCGCGGGATCGCGCTCGGCCCGGTACCAACCATTGGCGTAGGCGGCAATGCGCTCGTGAAAGACGCCTCCCAACAGCTTGTAGATCGGAACACCGAGCGCCTGCCCGATGAGGTCCCAGCACGCGACATCGAAGATCGACAGGGCGGTCGCGGCGACCTCGCCGGCGCGACCGTACTCGGCCACCTGAATGTTCGCCGCGAGACGCTCGACGTTGAACGGATCGGTACCGATGACATACCGCGCGCCGAGCTCGCGCAAGCACGCGACCAGCGTGTCGGTTTTGTTGACCATGCGCGCCTCGCCGAGGCCCACCAGACCTTCGTCGGTGACGAGCTCGACGAACGTG
>JBBSDY010000704.1:0-2863 GCA_038240245.1 Polyangiales bacterium | reverse complement strand
TCGGCCTCGAGAACTTCGACGGCTCGGGCAAATATCGAACGACCGAGAACGACAAGCCCATCGACGCCTCGGGTGAGGTCACCCAGAGCGATGTCACCGGAGCGTTCAACGGCGCGACCGAGCTTGCCGCCAAGCTTGCCTCGAGCAACCAGGTCAAGCAGTGCGTGTCCACGTCCTGGTTTCACTTCGCCTACGGGCGGGCCGAGACCGACGCTGACCAGTGCTCGCTCGCGGTGCTGCAAAAGAGCTTTGCTGACTCCGGCTACGGCTTCCGCGGGCTCGTGACGGCGCTGGTCAAGACCGATGCCTTCCTCTATCGAAGGCAGATTCCCGCAGGAGGTGCGCAATGAAGCCGTTTCGACTCGATCGGCGTGCCGTGCTGCGCGGCGCCGGCGGCATCGCCATTGGCCTGCCGTTCTTGGAGATCATGGCCGACGGCCGCAAGGCCAGCGCCCAGGCGGCTGCCGTGCCCAAGCGTTTCGTCGTCTTCTTCACGCCCAACGGATCCATTCACGAGAACTGGGTTCCCACGGGATCGGGGGCGTCGTTCACCCTTTCGAAGATCCTGGCGCCCCTCGAGCCATTCAAGAGTCAGGTCCTGGCCATCGATGGTTTGAAAAATACGGCTGCGGTCAACGGGCCCGGCGACGGACATCAAACCGGCATGGGGACGATGCTCACCGGAATCGAGCTACTCGATGGCACGGTGAAGGGCGGATGCGACACGTGCCCGTCCGCCGGCCTCGCCGGGGGCATCTCGATCGACCAGGCAATTGCCAAGAAGATCGGCGCCTCGACCAAGCTGTCGTCTCTCGAGTTCGGCGTGGCGGCCAAGTCGACGGGCGCGTGGGCCTACACGGCGTACCAGGACGCGAACAAGCCGTTGCAAGCCGAGAACAATCCCGCCACCATCTTCTCGCGCGCGTTTGCCGACGTGGGAGGTGACAAGGGCGCCATCGCCAAGCTTCGGGCCGAGCGCAAGACGATCCTCGACGGCGCCATGACCAGCTACCAGTCGCTGGTGCCCAGGCTCGGCTCGAGCGACGCGAGCAAGCTCGATCACCACTTGAGCCAGATCCGCGATCTCGAAGCCCGGCTCGCTGCAGGCGGTAGCGTCGGAGCCTCGTGCGTCAAGCCCGCCCAGCCCGCCATCGACTACAAGTCGAACGACGGCTTCCCCGCTGCGGGCAAGCTCCAGATGGATTTGTTGGTCATGGCCCTCGCTTGTGACCTCACCCGCGTTGCCACCATCCAGTGGGAGAACTCGGTCGGCGGTGTTCGCTTCACCTGGTTGGGGATGACCCGCGGGCACCACGACATGTCGCACGATCCCGACACCACGACCGACACGCTCGACAAGCTCACGCAGATCAACGTGTGGTACTCGCAGCAGCTTGCCTATATGCTCGACAAGATGAGCAAGATCCCCGAAGGCACGGGCACGATGCTCGACAACACCACCGTGATGTGGTGCAACGAGCTCTCGCGCGGCAACACCCACGCGCGCTCGCCCATGATCCTCACCCTCGCGGGTGGCGGCGCTGGTTTGCAGATGGGCCGTGTCATCACGTTCCCCACCAAGGGCGGGCCCAACCACAACAACCTCTTGGTCTCGCTCCTCAACGCCTACGGCGATCCCGCGACCACGTTCGGCAACCCCGCCTACTGCACAGGGCCGCTCACCGGCCTTTGAGAGCCAGTACCGCTTTCCCGCGGTGACAAGCAAGCACTACCCGGATTCGCTCCTGCTCTCAGGCGCTGCCGGTGGGCTGTCCGGCATATCTGATCACGACGACGCTGCGGTCGTCGGTTCTGATGTTGGCCCACTCGTGCACCGCGTCCATGAGAGCGTCGCGAATTGCCGTGACCGGCTCGGCGCGGTGCTTTTCGAGCACCGCCTGCAGGCGCTCGATGCCGAACAGCTCCTTGGACTCGCTTTGGGCCTCGATCATGCCGTCGGTGTAAAAGAGAACGAGGTCGCCCTTGTGCAGCCGGAACTCGGTGTCCACGAGAACGTCGGACAGGCCGCGCCGTACGCCGATCCACGGTCCGGGGGTACGCAGCGTCTCAGTTTCGCCGGTGGCCGCACGGCAGACGAGGATCTCTTCGTGCGCGCCGGCAAACTGCACGCGGCCATCGAGGTGGTACCGAATCAAGGACATCGTCACGTGCTCGTCCTGCTGCAGGCGGCTGCGCACGTTGTCGACGAGAACCTCGTTGATGACCTCGAGCAGCTCGCTTGAGCCGGCGTTGGGCTGCAGCCTGGTGACCGCGGCGGTCGCGCTCTGCACCATCATCATGATGAGGCCAGCCCGCAGCCCGTGACCAGCCACGTCGCCGATGCCTATCCAGCATCCGTCCTGTACTGGGACGACGTCGTAGTAGTCGCCTCCGACATCATCGGCGGGAATCATGTAGGCGGCGATCTCGAGGCCTGCCACCTCGAGCTTGCGCGGCAAGAGGGCCGTCTGGATCTGGACGGCAATCTCGAGCTCGCGTTCGAGGCGCTCCTTTTGAGCCAGGTCCTGGCGGGAAAGCTCGAGCTGACCGACCATTTGGTTGATCGCGTGGCCGAGCGCCTTCGTCTCGAGGACGCCTTGGACTTTGGCGCGAGCGGTGAGGTCGCCGCCGGCGACCTGTCGCGTGAAGCTGGCCAGCTCGGCGAAGGGCCGCGACAGCCCCCGGGCCGCGTAGAACGCGACCCCCACCGCCGCCAAGAGCGCGGCGCCGGCGATGCCGAACAGCGTTCGCTTCAGGAGTCGACCCGGCTCGAGGGCCTTGTCGAGAGAGCGCAGCGTGGCAACGCGCGTGGTGGCTCCCGGCGAGCCAGGGTTAGAGCGCTCCATCGCCAAGAAACGGGTCT
>JBBSDY010000703.1:0-2871 GCA_038240245.1 Polyangiales bacterium | reverse complement strand
TCACCGTCATGGAGCTACTGCGCGGCGAAGATCTCCACGCGCTGATTGCGCGGCTTGGTCCGCTTCCTCCCGATCTCGCCCTGCGCATCACCGCGCAAGCCCTGCTCGGTCTGATGAAAGCGCACGAGGCCGAGATCATCCATCGCGACATCAAGCCCGCCAATCTTTTCCTCGCCCAGCGCGAGGGCGGCAACGTGGTGGTCAAGGTCGTCGACTTCGGTATCGCCAAGGTCAAGCAAGATCCCCTCGGCTCGTCCGAAAACCACAGCCTCACGCGAACGGGAAGCATGCTCGGATCGCCGCTCTACATGTCGCCCGAGCAGGCGCAAGGCTCCAAGCAGATCGACCATCGCACGGACATCTGGTCGCTGGGCGCAGTTCTCTATCAGTCTCTCGCCGGACGCACGCCGCTCGAGCATATCGACACGCTGGGCGGTCTCATCATCGCCATCTGCTCTCAGCCGCCACCGCCCATTCAAGACTTCGCGCCCTGGATCAGCCCCGAGGTTGCGGCGATCGTGCACGGCGCTCTCATGACCGATCTGCCCCGACGATTCCAGAACGCCGAGCAGATGCTCACCGCCATCAAGGGGGTGCTTCCTCAAGGCTTTGCGATCACCCAATCGATGCTCGTCCCGTTTTCGGACCAGGAGCGGCTGCGCGTCGCACCGCGCTGGGTGCCGCCCGCCGGCGCGGCCGCGCTCGCTGCATCGCAATCCGCGATGGCCATGTCCCACAACGTCGGCCCACCTGCGCTCGAGCCGGCTGACACTCCTCGTCGCTCGAGCAAGGGCCTGTGGATTGGCCTGTCGCTCTTGGCCGTCCTGGGCGCGGGCGGCTTCGGCGCCTTCAAGGCACTATCGGCTCACTCCAGTCCGCCGGTTAGCCCCGACCCGCCCGCGACCGCCGCGCTGCTCGGACCCAAGGTCGACCCCCCGCTCGATCCCAAGCCTGTGGCGACTCCCGCGATGACCGCTCCTTCCAACGAGCGCACCGTCCGGGTGCTCATTCTTCCCACGGGCGCCGCAGTCGATATCGACGGCGTCAAGGCCCCCGTCGCAGACGGCGCCGTCGAGCTTCACGGCATTCCGGGTAGCGTTCATGCCATCAAGGTGTCGCTGGCGAATCGCGAGACCACCGAGGCCGTCGTGGTGACCGAAGGCGGCGCGCTTCCCGCCAAGATCGATCTCGGGGCGGTCCCCCGGGCGGGTGTGGCGGCTGCTCCCAGGCCGCGTGTCGATGCTCCCGGCGGCAAGGGTCCCGCTGCTGCTGCGCCGGGTGCGGCTGCCGCCAAGTCGGCCGGGCCGGGCCTGGTGAAGACTTTCGAGTAGGCCATCGAACTTTTGTGACAGCTCGGCCCAGGAGCGCGGTAGCTTCGTGGGTCATGCGAGCCCTGCTCACTGCAATGTTATTGATAGCGACGGCGCTGTCGTTCGCGACACTCGTCGTGCCCCTCACCGCTTTCGCGCAGGCGGCCGCTGCCGCGCCTCCCTCGCCGGCCGCCGCCGCCTCGACCGGGGCAGCCCAGCCGGCCCCGGGCTCGTCCGCCACGCCGGCCGCGCCCGAGGCCAAGAAAGAGGAGGCCCGCATTCATTTCGACAAGGGCGTCGGGCTCTTCGAAGAGCAGGCGTGGGACGCGGCACTCGCCGAGTTCTTGCGCTCGCGCGAGATCTTCGCGACGCGCTCTGCCACGTCGAATGCGGCCGTATGTTTGCGCAAGCTGCATCGCTTCGATGAAGCGCTCGACATGTTCGAAGCTCTGCTAAAAGAGTTTCCGAATCTGCCGCCGAGCGACAAGGCCAGCGCCGAACGCGAGCGCGCCGAGCTCAAAGGTCTCGTGGGTGCGATCGAGATCCGGTCGTCGGAGACGGACTCCACCGCGGTGGTCGATGGGCGCGACCGCGGGGTCAGCCGCCCCGGTCAGACCATCCGCGTGAGCGCGGGATCTCACGTCGTGAAGGTCTACAAAGAGGGCTTCACTCCATTCGAGTCCCGGATCGACGTTTCGGGTGGGCAGATCGCGGTGGTGGATGCCAAGCTCGGTGCGCTCACCCAGGCCGGGCGTCTGCGCGTGAGCGAGCAAGGTGGCCGAACGCTCGACGTCCTGGTCGACGGCGCGGTCGTGGGTCAAACGCCCTGGGATGGCCAGCTCGCGCTCGGCGAGCACACCGTTCAACTACGAGGAGCGGGCGATCTCGGTACGCAACCGGTCTCTGCGCCCATCGAGCTCAACCACACCTCGGTTCTCACCTTGCAAGCCGAGGAGCTGAGCGCATCGCTTCGCTTGAGCCCGACGCCCATCGGGAGCACCGTCGCCATCGACGGCGTCATCGTCGGTCGCGGTGTCTGGTCGGGCAAGCTCCGCGCCGGTCAGCATCGCGTCGAGATAGCGGCAGAAGGATTCGTGCCGATCACCCGTCAGGTGAAGATCGACAAGGGCAAACAAGAGTCGGTCGCGGTCGAGCTCGATCGCGATCCGAACTCGGCCTTGTGGCGTGCCCAGAATCCGTCGCGCTTCACGGCGGAAGCCGATGGAGCGCTGGCCGTGGCTCCTTCGTTCGGTGGCGATATCACCTCGAGCTGCACGGGTGCGTGCTCGGCCAAGATCGGTCTCGGCGCTCTCTTTCTCGGGCGCATCGGCTACCAGCTTGGATCGGGGCTCGGCTTTTCGTTGAACGCTGGCTACCTGAGCGCGACCCAGAAAGTCACCAACCGCACGGCGGGAGCATTGCCGCGGGGTCTGGTCGATCCCAACCCCGGAGTCGTCGACGACACACTGAAGCTGAGCGGCGTTCTGGTTGGAGCCGACGCCGCTTTTCACCGCGGCACCAAGGTTCCTGTCACCCTCGGGCTGGGGGTCGGCGTGCTCAT
>JBBSDY010000702.1:0-2874 GCA_038240245.1 Polyangiales bacterium | reverse complement strand
GAGGCGATCGCTGAACTTGTGACGCACGCCGAGCGTCCCCAGCAGCTTCAGCGAGTCGGGGTAGGTGGCCTCGACGGTTTCACGGTTCGCGGCCGAAGTGTCGTACCCCACGCTCGCCAGAAGCTCGGTCGGCTCGCTCGGCCAGTAGCTCGCGCCCACGTGCACGGCGCCGGCGTCGTTCCAGTGGCGGGGAAGAGCGAGGATGATTTGCCCGGACGGACGATTCGCCTCGGAGCCGTCGGCGTTGAGCTGGCAATCCTTGCCAGCGTTCACGATGCATTGCGTTTGGAACCTGGACCAGCGCACGTACTCGCTGTCGAAGCGAAGCTCGAGCTGACTGGAGACCCGCGCGGCGATACCGAAACGAATCACGTCCGGATAGGTCTGGAGAAGATCGGCGTCGATGACCTCGGGATCGGAATACGTTTGGTGGAGCTTGCCCGTGAGCCGCATCTGGCCGAGACCGGGGCTGCTCGTGTACGACGCCCCGATACGCACCGGCCCTTTGGGAATCGGTTCCCAGTAAGCGCCCGCTGCGAATCCGCCCTCGACCCCCGACACCTCGAGCAACGCGCGACCTTCGCGATCGACGTCGTCGGATCCGGTGACGTTGCGGGCCATGCCGTGGTTGATGCTCGAGAAGACGACACTGCCCGACAGGCCGATCGAGAGCCCGGCGTCGGGCAGCCGAAAACCCGCGGCAAGCGTGGTGTAGAGCGACTTCTGATCGCCGCTCACCACGGCCCAGCGCTGGCTCCCGTCGAGGGCGCCGCGGGCGTGAGGGTTGCCGGCGAAAGTATCCTGGTGATTCCACTGCACGGCGCCGCCGAAGGGAACGTACGCGCCCACCCCGGCGAAGAAATTTTGCGAGCCAAAGTCGGTCGCTGCGGCCACGAATGGAATGACGATGAAGTTGGTGGCGCTACCCTCACCCGTGTTCGCGGCGACATAGGTCGCGTCGTTGAGCGTCGCGCGATTGGCCGGGGACAGCGCCGAGGGGGCTCGGTCGAAGGTCGCGTGCCGGTAGGCGAGCGTCCCGTCGATGACGATCTGCGTCCCTTCGATACCGCCCAGGGCGCCGGGGTTGAAGTAGATGGCATAGGGGTTGGCGAGCGCCGGATGCGCGTGCGGATCGGCCAGGCGGGGGTTGAGAAAGCCGCTCGCCCGCGCAACGCCCGGGGCGAGAAATGCCGCCAGAAAGTTCGCAGCGAGGGCGCCACGTACCGAAAATTTCGAACCGCTCATCTTGCAAGCGTTGCGGGACATGGGGCAAAGACGATACATACACCGAATGAGGTGGACGGTGGTACCGGTTGTTCGGGTCGTCCTCATCGGCGTTGGCTCGCTCTGGCTCGGAGGCTGCGTCGATTCGCGCGGCGACTACGACGACTTCAAAGCGCGCCCTTTCGCCGAGCCTTTGCGGGACGCGGCGGCCCCCGACGTGCCCCTCACCGCGTGCGAAACTTTGCTTCGAACGAATCTGACGGGCACGTTCTATACGACGTGCCGGCCAAAGGTCATTCCCACGCCCTTCAGGCTCGCCTTCCAGCAGACCGTCACCGTCTCCGACGCCGGGATCGGTGAGCTGCACGTCTCTTTCAAGCTGCTCGACATCACGGGAACCTCCATCGACGACACTGTTAGCGAGGCCACCGATGTTCCACCTACGACGATCTCGAGCGATTGCACCTATGACCTCCCGATCGGCGATCTGATCATTCCGCAGCAAGCCACCACGCTGGGCGGCGAAGCGACGGCGAAGAACGTGAGCTTGCACGGGCTGCTCCAAACCGAGGACCAGGCGTGCGCCGAGCTCGACGGAAAGGTCGTGACCCCCATTCCACTGGACCTCGATCCACCAGGAGACTACTGCCTCTTTCGCCGTGTCGAGCCGGGTAGCGCGCTGCCCACCATCGGTATGGACGAGTACGCCTGCGCACTGCCCAACTCCGAACGCTGATTCGAGCGCACGGATGGACGCCAGGATTCTGCTGCTCGGACATGGCACGGTCGATAACCTCGACGATCTGCCGGCGTTTCTCGCCAACATCCGCCGCGGCCGGCCCGCGCCGCCAGATCTCTTGCACGAGATCAGGCGGCGCTACCAGATGATCGGGGGCTCTCCCCTGCTCCGCATCTCGCGCGAGCTTGCCCAAAATCTCGAAAGCAAGATGGGGCCGCGCGTTCATCTTGCGATGCGCTTCTGGCACCCTTTCGCAAAGGACGTGCTGCACGAGATTTCCGAGGCCGGGTGCACGACGCTCACCATGGTTGCCCTCGCGCCCTACAGCGGACACGTCTATGGCGGCGAAATGCAGCGCTTCGTCGAGGCGCAGCGCTCGTCGGGGCCGCCCCCGCCCGAGCTTCGCTGCGCGCCGAGCTGGGGACACGAGGCGCATCTCGTGCGCGGGTTCGCTCGCGCGCTCGAAGAAACGCTCGCCCGCATACCTCTGGGCCGACGAGCTGCCGCGCAGGTGCTCTTCACCGCACACAGCCTACCGATCGCCATCGTCGAGAAGGGCGATCCGTATCCTGGTGAAGTCGAGGCCACCGCGGCGGCCGTGGCGGCGCTCGTCAAGCTCGAGAATCCGTGGCGCGTCGTCTACCAGAGCCAGGGTGCGACGGCCGATCCTTGGCTCGGGCCCGACGTTCGTACGAGCCTCGGCGACGTCGCGCGGCTAGGCGCACAGGACGTCATCGTTTGCCCGATCGGATTTCTCGGCGACCACGTCGAGATTCTCTATGACCTCGACGTCGAGGCGAAAGGGCAAGCCGAAGCTGTCGGCCTCACGCTCTGGCGGACCGAGTCCCTCAATGCGTCGGCGGCGCTCGTCGACGCGCTCGCGGCCGTGGCGACGCGACTCTAGTACGACT
>JBBSDY010000701.1:0-2884 GCA_038240245.1 Polyangiales bacterium | reverse complement strand
GTGGTGATGGATGAGCCACGGCCGGTGCTCGCGCATGTACCGGCCGATCCCCGAAAGGATGCCGCGCCATGGCGCCCCGCTCGTCTCGATGATGACGGCGACTCGACGGCGTTTGGTCGGAGCGGGGCGCGGCTTCGGCTGGGGCGCGGGTCGTGGCATGTCAGGCGGACTTGGGAAACAGGATTTTGCCACGCTTCGTGACAAAATGCGGTGGGTATTTGCCAAAGCGCGTGCCTGCCCCCGTTCCGGTCCCCGAGCCCGGGGGCGGGATCCCGAGCTGGGAGAGGATTTCTGCCGATGTTTCAGGCAAGAAAGGGCCGAGAAGCTCGGCTCCGACGCGAATCGACTCGACCAAAATGTACAGAATCGTGGAGAGCCGGCTGTCTGCTGCGGCCTTTTCGGCTGCGGTCGTGGCGCGATCGCAGCGCTTGGACCAATCCCACGGTGCGGCGTCGGTGACGTACTTGTTCGCGGCCTCGAAGAACCCGAAGAGGGCATCGAGCGCGGCGTCCGGACGTAACTGGTCCATGGCTTCGCCGATCCGGGAGGCAAGAGCTCCAGCCTCGGTGGCCAGACGATCATCGATCGGTTCGAGCAGTCCCGCAGCGGGCACGACACCGTCCCGGTAGCGGCCCACCATGGCGAGGGTCCGACTCACGAGATTGCCGAGCTGATCAGCGAGATCGCTGTCGTGTGCGCGCGCGAGGCGCTCGAGACTGAAGTCCCCATCTTGCCCGGCGCGAATGTGGCGCAAGAGGTAGTAGCGCAGGGCGTCCTTGCCATGACGCTCGGCCACGGTGGCTGGATCAGGGCCGTTCCCCAGCGATTTACTGATCTTCACGCCATCGACCGTCAAATATCCATGAACATTGATCTCGGTCGGCAAGGGCAAACCCGCTGAGAGAAGAATCGCCGGCCAGTAGACGCAGTGGAAGCGGGTGACGCCCTTGCCCAACAGATGGATCCGACGCGAAGGGTCCTGCCAGTACTTTTGGAAAAGCGGGCCGGGCTTGCCATAGCCGAGCCCGCTGATGTAGTTGCAGAGGGCGTCGAACCAGACGTAGATGATCTGCTCTGGATCGCCCGGAACGGGTAAGCCCCAGTCGCCGGCTCTCGCGCGAGATCGCGAAATGCTGAAGTCAGTGAGCCCGGCCTTGATGAACGCGAGCGCCTCGTTGCGGTACCTGGCCGGGGCAATCTTTATCTGACCCGATTCGATCCGCCCTAGCAGCTCGCTCGCGTAGCGCTCCAGCCGGAAGAAGTAGTTCTCTTCCTCGACGATCTCGGGCCGGGTACGGTGGTCGCGGCAGGCTCCCTCCACGAGCTCCGTGTCGGTGTAGAATTGCTCGCACCCCACGCAGTAAAGGCCGCGGTAGGCCTTCTTGTAGATGTCGCCCCGATTGGCGCAGGCAGTCCAGAGCTTCTCCACTGCCGTGCGGTGTCGTTCGTCGCTGCTCGTTTCGACGAAGTCATCGAATGACAGCGAGAGAGCGCCGGGGAGCTCGCGAAATCGCGCCACATTGCGGCCGACAAGCTCGCGGGTGGGGACGCCCTCCTCGGCGGCCGCGCGCACGTTCTTCAGGCTGTTGTCGTCGGTTCCCGTCTGAAAGCGAACCTCATGGCCCTGGGCGCGAAAATAGCGGGCCGTCGCATCGGCGAGGATCAGCTCCAGCGCGAATCCCACGTGGGGCCTCGCGTTCACGTAGGGGATGCTCGTGGTGATGAAGATGGTGCGGGAAGGTTCGCTCGACATGGGACGGTCCTTGCGGAGTTGGAGACGAGATGACAAAAAGACCAGACGACGGGAAGACAAAACGACGAAAGCCCGGGCCCCTGCAGGGGTCCGAGCTTCGTGCTGTGGTCTCGACTTTTAGATCACAGCAGGCTGCATGGACGACGCCCCGCGCGCGGGTGCGCGCATGAACATCGAGCTATGCATTTTGCTGGCGAGTCGCAACATCGCCGACAGATTGACACGCCGGCGACGGCCGGGCAAGGCAAAGAGAGTCAGAGCGTTGACGCCGGGGAATTGCCGAGGGCGGTTTTTGCGGTGTTTTTCGGGAAGTCATCGTGTGGCACGAAGTCTGAATGGGGGAGGCCGTGGCTCAGCCCATCGAAGTGCCTCGAGCCGAGCTGCCCGACAGCGTGCGGGCAGCCCCTCGCGATCGCATCGACCGCGACGCGCTCGATCTTCCGGTGTTGCCCGAGGCGGCCGCCGAAGTCGTGGCAGCAACGGGCCGCCAGGACTTCGACGTGCGGACCGTCGCCGAGGTGATCCGCCGCGATCAGGCCATGGCGGCGCACCTCTTGCGCATCGCCAACTCGCCCCTCTATCTGCCGCGCGTCAAGATTGTGTCGCTTCAGCAAGCCTTGACGCGGCTCGGCACCCGCGCCGTGCGCGAGATTGCGCTCATGATCGCAGTCAAGACTCGCGCCTTCCAGGCAAAGGGGTTCGAGCCGGAGATCAAGAGCCTCTTTCGGCACTGTTTGGCTACGGCCCTCTATGCGCAGGAGATCGCGAGGAGTTGCCGGCTCAGCGTCGAAGAGGCGTTTCTGGCGGGTCTGCTTCACGACGTCGGTCGGCCCGTGCTCCTTCAGGCGCTCGCCGATATTTGCAAGGAGCAACGAATCGCCCCCGACAAGCCGGCGCTCCTTCTCGCGGCCACCGAACAGCACGCCCAGGTGGGCAGCAAGCTCGTGGGGCGCTGGTCGCTGGCCGAGCGCCTCGCCACGACAATCCTGCACCACCACGACGGCGAAGCGATTGGAGATACCGAGACCACGACGCTGGTCGTGGCCCTCGCGGATGCCATCGCCCACGCGACGATGGACGCCGAGCCGCGCGCCGAGCTCGCCCTGACGAATCACCTGGCGCTGGGCGTTC
>JBBSDY010000700.1:0-2884 GCA_038240245.1 Polyangiales bacterium | reverse complement strand
TGGCGGCTAGGTCGCGCGCGCCGACGTTGCTGGTCATGATGATGATCACGTGGCGAAAGTCAGCGGGCTTACCGTTGTTGTCGGTGAGCGTGCCGTGGTCCATCACCTGCAAGAGCACGTTGAAGACGTCGGGGTGCGCTTTTTCGATCTCGTCGAGCAAGAGCACGGCGTGCGGGTTTTTGGTGACGGCGTCGGTCAAGAGGCCGCCGCGATCGAAGCCCACGTAGCCGGGCGGCGCGCCGATCAACCTGGAGACGGTGTGGCGCTCGCCGTACTCGCTCATGTCGAAGCGGATGAACTCGATGCCGAGCGCCTTGGCGAGCTGCTTGGCCAGCTCGGTCTTGCCGACGCCCGTGGGGCCCGTAAAGAGAAACGAGCCGATGGGCTTGGTGGGCGCACGCAACCCGGCGCGCGAGAGCTTGATGGCGCTGGCGATCTCTTTGATGGCCTGGCGCTGCCCGAAAACCGCACCAGCGAGTGTCTCTTCGAGATCGCGAAGCTGCATCTTGTCGGTGGACGAGACCTGGCGCGGCGGGATCTGCGCCATCTTGGCCACGACGGCCTCGATTTCGGCCACGTCGACCCTGGCTCCCTTGCCGTGCGCGAGCTTGGCCGCCGCACCCGACTCGTCGAGGAGATCGATGGCTTTGTCGGGAAGCTTTTTGTCCCGCAGGTAGCGATCGGCTAGCGTCGCGGCTGCCTCGAGGGCCTCGGCGGTGTACGTCACGCCGTGAAACTCTTCGTAGCGCGCCTGCAGGCCCTTCAAGATGAGCGACGTTTCGGCGACGCTCGGCTCGCCCACTTCGATCTTTTGAAACCGCCGGGCGAGTGCGCGGTCGCGCTCCATATGCGAGCGGTACTCTTGAAACGTGGTGGCCCCGATGCAGCGGATCTTGCCCGAGGACAACGCGGGCTTGAGCATGTTGGACGCGTCGAGCGTGCCACCCGAGGCCGAGCCCGCGCCCATGACGGTGTGCAGCTCGTCGATGAACAGAACGCTGCCTGCGCGGCGCTCGAGCGCGTTGACCACCGCCTTGAACCGCTCTTCGAAGTCGCCGCGAAACTTGGTGCCCGCCAGCAGCGAGCCCATATCGAGCGCGAAGATCCTCGCCGTCAGAAGGGCTTCGGGGACTTTTTTCTCGTGAATGCGCAGCGCGATGCCCTCGACGATGGCCGTCTTGCCCACGCCCGCATCGCCGATGAAGAGTGGGTTGTTCTTGCGCCGTCGGGCCAGGATTTGAATGGCGCGCTCGACCTCGTTTTCGCGACCGATGAGCGGGTCGATGTAGCCCTCGGCGGCCTTGGTTCCGAGATCGATGCAATAGGTGGTGAGCGGGTCTTTCGCTGCGGCGCTTTCGCCGCCTTCGTCTTCGTCGGACCCCACCGAGCTCTTTTGCTCGGGCAGATCGCCGGCCTTGCTGACGCCGTGCGAGATGTAGTTGACGACGTCGAAACGGGTGACGCCGGCTTCTTGCAGCGTGTGGGCGGCGACCGAATCGGCCTCGGCGAACATGGCCACCAGGAGGTTGCGACCCTTGACCTCGTCTTTGCCGGCGGAGCGAACGTGGATGGCCGCTCGCTGCACCACGCGCTGAAAGCCGACCGTCGGGCTGGGCGTGACGTCGGCGCTCTCGTCGACGTGCGGAATTTCGCTGTCGAGGAACTTGTCGAGCTTGCGGCGGATGGCGTCGACGTCACCCCCCGACTGTTGGATGACCCTCGCGCAGTCGGAGTCGAAGAGCAGCGCGAAAAGCAGGTGCTCGACGCTCATGAACTCGTGCCGCCGTCTTTCTGCCTCGCTGGCAGCCAGACCGAACGCAATCTCGACCTCGGGGCTTACTCTCATCCGTCACTCCGGCTCGGCCGTCACTTTGAGCGGCATCTGATGTTTCTTGGCGTACTCGCAAACCTGCAGGGCTTTGGTCTCGGCGATGTCTCGGCTGAACGTCCCTGCCACCCCGTGACCCTTGTGGTGCACGCTCAGCATGACGTACGTGGACTGGGTGACCGAGAGCTGGAAGAACTTCATGAGGACGTGAACGACGAAGTCCTTGGTTGTGTAATCATCATTGTGAAACACCACCATGTAACGGGGTGCCTTTTTGAGCCGGGGGACGGTGGCGACGTCGCCCTGCTTTTCGGGTGACTTGAGGGGGTCAGCCATGGCGGAGCCCCAAGATTAGCAAGGCAAGGGCCGGACACCAGTCGTACGCAGGGTTTCCGATTGCGCGACGTGAATGTGCCTTTGCAGAAACCGGGGGGGCGCTACACTCGCGCCTTCATGTCTGCTTCCCAGTCTTTGCCGCCCTTTGGTGCCGGCACCATGTTGGCCGACCGTTACGAGGTCCGGCGCGAGCTCGGGCGCGGAGGTATGGGAATCGTCTATCTTTGCCGGGATTCGTACAGTGGGGATTCGGTGGCCCTCAAACGCCTGCACCGGGCCGACGCCAAGACCGATCCCGAGGACGTATGGTGGTTTCAGCAAGAGGCGCGCTGCCTGGCCTCGCTCGACCACCCGACCATCGTCCGGGCCCGCGACTTCGGCATTCTGGCCGACAAGTCGCCTTTTTTGGTCATGGAGGTCGCCCAGGGCCGATCGCTTCTCTCGTGGCTCGAGCTGGGGGCCATCCCCTGGCCCTGGCCGCTCACCGTTTTGTGGTCGTTCATCGATCAGGTCTTGGCCGGGCTCTCCCACGCCCACGCCCGCGGGGTCATCCACGGCGACCTGAAGCCCACCAACCTGATGCTCGACTTTCCGGGGCCGAGCAGCGTTCCCCGGGTCTACATTCTCGATCTCGGGCTCGCCTCGCTGGTGCGAGATCCCGTCGATCACCGCCTCGATCGCCAGGAAGGATCGCCTCCCATCGTGCGCGCCGGCGCGGGC
>JBBSDY010000699.1:0-2886 GCA_038240245.1 Polyangiales bacterium | reverse complement strand
TCATGGGGCACCGACGGTCGCCGTCGTCGGCGACAACGACTCCAGGAACTCCACCACCAGCAATACCTCGTCGTCGGCCAGCTCATGGCCGAGCTGGTACGATGCCATCACCTGAACGGCTTCGCCGAGCGTCTGCGCCGAGCCGTCGTGAAAGTAGGGGGCGGTGTGGGCGGCCAGACGCAGGGATGGAACGCGAAAAACGAAGCGATCCTTCTCGTCGTGCGTGACATTGTAGCGCCCGTAGTCGGGTGCGGTCACGTCGCCCCTGTCGCTGAAATAGTCGCCGAATACACCGAATCGCGCGAACATGTTGCCACCGACGTTGGCACCCTGGTGACACGCAACACAGCCGAGCGTCTTGAAAAGGTCGTACCCGGCCTGCGCGCTGCGAGGGAGCGCGTCGGCGTTTCCTCGAAGCCAGCGATCGAACGGGGAGTCATAGCTGACCAGCGTTCTTTCGAACGCGGCGATGGCCTTGCTTACGTTGTCGACCGTGACACCGTCGGCAAAGGCGGCGGCGAAGGAGGTGGCGTAGCTCGGGTCGCGGCGAAGCCGAGCAAGGACCGCGTCCCAGGTGGCGTTCATCTCCATGGGTTGGGTCAATGGATCGCTGACCTGTGCCTCGAGTGTCGCCGCCCGACCGTCCCAGAACTGAACGAAGTTGAGAGCGGCGTTGAAAACAGTGGGAGCATTGATGACGCCCATTTTTCCCTGCACGCCGATGGAGTGCGTGCGACCGTCGACCCCGCCGCGCGCCAGATCGTGGCACGATGCGCACGCGATGGTGCTGTCCGACGAGAGCCCCTTGTCGTGGAATAGCCGCCGCCCGATGGCCACGAGCCCTGGATCTGCCGCCGGTGGCAAAAGCGCCTTCAAGGGCTCGCGCCCGAGCATATCGTCTTTGGGATCGGGCGCCGCCTGGGGCGTCATTCGATCGGGCCCGGCGCCGCAACCGACCGCCGCCAGCACGCACAGCGTCGCCAGGCGCGAGAGCGTCCTGGCCGGTGGGTGCTTCATCGAGTGCCGGCTCGATTGCGCTCGGCCACGATCTCGACAAGCGGCGGATCGAAAGAGCACGACAACCGAAACCCGCCCTCGAACGCGACACGCAACAGACCGAGCCGAGCTCGTGGCAGACAGGGGTTCTGAAAGAGCGCCGCCAGACGATTTTGGTAGAGCGCGCCGACGTCGGTCGCACCCGCGATCCGGGAGATCGTATCCTGGAGGGTCGCTGCGTCCTCGGTGGTGACCACCTGGTTGGTCACCCGAATTCTGATGACCTTGGGATTGACGCTGATCGCGATCGCCCCGCCGCCCGAACCGGGGTTGGGACCGCCATATTTGATGAGGTTTTCGGCGAACTCCGAGACCGCCATGGCGGTGGCGCGACGGTCCTCGGCGTCACAATAGTCGACGGTGAGCTCGGCAAAGCGCCGCGCTTCGTCGGCGGGCTTCGGACGTCCGGAGGTCAGCGTCCACGTTCGCTCGGGGGCACCGCTACCCTTCATCGCCCCCACCTCACTTGCGCGCGACGTGCCGGCTGCCCGAGCTCCGGCGGCCCCTGGGCGCTTCGCTCGCGATGCCCTCCTGGATTTCGACGCAATTGGGGGCCAGCGACTGGAGCACCGAGAAGCTCAGGCGATGCCAGGTGATGCCGCGTTCGATGAGAAACACCAGCTTGTAGGCTGCCGTCTCGGCCCGCGCGATCCAGTCGACGAACAGCCGAATCGAGGACGAGTTTACGAAATTCAGCTGGCGGACATCCACTTTGAAGGAGGTCAGCTTCTTCTGCAGGATCGAGCCGTGGAGCCGTTCGAGCCATTTTTTCAGCTCGAGCTGTGCGGCATGGCTCTCCAGGGTGCCCCCGAGCTTGATCCCCGAGCCCCCCACCAGCTCGAGACGCAGCTTTTCGATGACGATCAGCTCGTTCAGCTCCGGTTCCATTCCAAAGGTCAGAACGACCCCCCCCGGCCAAGCTGAAGGAATTGCGACGTCGTCTGTGGGGGGGCACCCCCTCGGCGCGTGTCTGGCCTTCCCACCGGGTGCTGAGCTGCCTGGCAGGTCGTTACGGGGCTGATTCGACGATGGTGCTGCCGTCGATGGTGACCGCAGTTTGTGCCAGTAATCTTCCCTTGATCGACGCTCCGGTATGCAGGGCAATCGACGTCTGGGTCAGAATGACTCCCTCGAGGTGCGAGGTCGTGTCGAGATCCACCAAGCCGGCAATCTGCCAGAAGACATTCTTGGGCACTGCGCCACCGGTCAGAACGATCTTCGCGGCGCTGCTGATGGTGAGATTCTGGGCGATCTCAAAGATCCAGATATCGGTGGCGTTGCCAGTGAGCGTGACGTCCGTGGGGACGAGAAGCCCGGTGCCCCATTTGTAAACTCCCGGTGCCAGTGTCTTGCCCCCAATGTTCCCCGCGCCGAGCTCGGTGACGTCGGCAGCGCGCCCCGCAGCATCGGTGAAGGCGAGCTCCATGTCGTGGATGGCCGTGGTGAGGTTCGAAGGCGTGGGCGCCGTGTAGTCGGACGCGAACACCTTTCCGTTCACCTGGGGCGACATCGAAAACACGTTCGTCGAATCTGCGATGAGCGAAAATCCGGTGATGTACGTGGCAGCGGCCGGGCTGACCCCGAGGTTGCCGGCGACCGCGGAGGTCGGCACACTCGAGATCCCGCTCTTCGCGAGAATCACGTAGGTTGCGGCCGTTCCGAGATTGACGGCCGCCGTCCTCGTGCCTGGGGAATGGATGCCGCTGTCCGGGTAATCTCCCCCGCCCATAGGTGTTAGCCAGAAAGTTGGCCCGAGGCGGGATTCTCTGCGAGAGCAGACGGCATGCCTATCGAGCCGACTCGGGACTGGAAGATGCTGATGTCGCTGCT
>JBBSDY010000698.1:0-2894 GCA_038240245.1 Polyangiales bacterium | reverse complement strand
CAGCGCCGCGAGATGGCGATGCGTCGGATCTCGTGCCGGGCGTGTGCAAGGGGCTGTTCTGCGAGGACTTCGAGTCGGGCAAGCTCGATCCCAGCGTCTGGAACCTACAGGCCAACGGCGGGCAGACGGTGGAGGTCCAGAAGGTCGTTGCCGCGCACGGCCACTACGCGGTCAAGTTTCACGCGCTGCCCAACGTTGTGAGCTATGACTTCATCAGCACCAAGAATGCGCCGGCCGCCCTCGGCGGTCATCACTTCGGCCGCGCGTACTTTTGGACGACACCGAAACCACCGCAGCAACATACCGAGTTCCTCTTCGCGGGAAGCGCCGGCTTTCCCAAGCTCAAGTACCTCGAGGTCGCCGAGACCGGTTTGAATTGGCAGATGACGTTCGTCTCGCGGGTCGCCCCCATGGGCGAAACCTACGGCTCCGGCAGCGCGGTTCCCCTCGACGATTGGGCCTGTCTCGAATGGGAAATGAGCGACTCGCCCGATTCGATCACGGTGTTCGTGGGCGGCGCGCAGGTGAGTGCGTTCAAAAATATCGCGTTCAACGGCGCCAGCACCGGCCTGGTCGGCGGGTTCGTCGATTTCGGGTTCGGGTTTTATGCGTGGCACCCCGCGACGTACGCTTTCGACGTGTACTACGATGACATCGTTCTCGACACGAAACGAATCGGCTGCCTATGATAATGGCGTGGCTCGTCCCTTGCGAGTGCTGACGGGACCCTTTCACAGCGCGTTGCTGATCGCGCCCACCTTGGCGATCTCGTGTGGCACCACGTCGAGCGGTGATCTTTCTGCGGATTCCGGAGCGGCCACTACCGCGACGACTGGAACGGGCGGTGGCGACGGCGATTGGCTTTTGGCGCGGGGCGATTCGTCCGTGGGAATCTCCGGCGCAGGCGGTGAAGCCGTGGGCATCGTTCCGTCCGAAGGCGGGATGAGCGGCACGGTAACCGCGGGCGACGCCGACGCAGCGGCGATCTTGGCGGCTCGCACGAACGTCGTCGCTGCCATGAGGCTCGCCAACGACTATTTCATGGCCAAGTGGCCCGATCCCGGCGCCGACATCGTTACCGACAAAACGCGCCCCAGCCACATCTGGACGCGAGCCGTTTACTACGAGGGCTTGATGGCTCTGTACGCGGTCGATCCCGAACGTCGCGCGAAGTACGCGGCCTACGCCGTGGCGTGGGGCGAGAGCCATGGATGGGGATTGAACGGTGGCACGACCACGCGCAGCGCCGACAACCAGTGCGCGGGGCAGACCTACCTCGATCTCTACGGACTGCAGGCCGACGCTGCGCGGGTGCGCGACATCAAGGCCGACATCGACGCGGTCGTGGCGAGCCCCCAGGCCAACGACTGGACATGGATCGACGCCATCCAAATGGCCATGCCCGTCTACGCGCGTCTCGGCGTTCTCTACCGAGCGTCGACTTATTTCGACAAGATGTACGCGATGTACTCCGATACCAAGAAGGTCGAGGGAGGCAAAGGGCTCTACAACCCGGCCGACCACCTGTGGTGGCGCGATCAAGATTTCGACGCGCCGTACGCCGAGCCGAACGGCAAGAGCTGCTACTGGTCGCGTGGCAACGGCTGGGTCTATGCAGCGCTCGCCCGCGTGCTCGACATTCTTCCGCCTACCGATGCCCATCGCTCGGAGTACCTCGCCGATTTCGAAGCGATGTCGCGCGCGCTCGTCTCGGTGCGGCGCGCGGACGGATTCTGGAACGTGAGCCTCTTTGATCCCACCCACTTCGACGGCAAAGAGCTGACCGGCACGGCTCTTTTTACCTATGGAATGGCATGGGGCGTTCGAAAGGGGATCTTGGCCCAGGACGAGTATGGGCTCATCGTGGCGCAATCGTGGAATGCGATGGTCACCGATTCGTTGCATCCGAGCGGCTTTCTCGGCTGGGCCCAGGGCTCGGGAATACAACCGTCCGATGGCCAGCCTCTCTCGTACGACAAGATCCCCGACTTCGAGGACTACGGTCTCGGTTGCTTTCTGCTCGCGGGATCCGAGATCGCAAAGCTCGCCCCATGAGCATCCAAGCCACGGCGTTGGCGGTCCAAGTGTCGTGCGCGATGCTGCTTGGCCTCGTGGTGGGTGCCTGCTCGTCCACCGACGCTCCCGGCGCTCCGGGGTCCGGGGGCTCGGGTCCGGGGGCAGCCGATGGTGGGCCGAGCGGCTCCAGTCCGGCATCGACCGATGGCGGAACGGCCAACGGATCCGACGACGGATCGCCAGGCTCAGCGGACGGCGATGCGATTGCGATCGTGAGAACGGGCGGACCGGAGCATCTCACGGTCGATGACCGCGCCCGTCCGCTCAACGTCGAAGGAGCGCCGCTCTTTGGGTGGTTTCCCCAGGATCCTGACGGCAACGAAGTGCAGACCGCGTACCAGCTGCAGGTGACGCGCGAGCTCGACGCCGCGCCCATTTGGGACAGCGCAAAGGTCACGTCATCCGAGCAATCGTACATCGCGTACGCAGGACCGAAGCTCGATCCGGGCTCCAGCTACACTTGGCTCGTTCGCACCTGGGATCGCACCGATCAGCCGTCGCCATGGTCGGCAAAGGCGCGCTTCGACACCGGTCTCGGAGATGGCGACTGGGCTGCCAGCTGGATCCGCAGGCAGGCGAGTGAGCCGGATGACTACACGCTCGCTCGCAAGGAGCTCACTGTCGGAAAGAGCCCCGTCGTGCGCGCGCGCGTGTACGTGGCAGCAAGCCAGCAATACGAGCTCTACCTGAATGGTCAGCTCGCCGATCGCGGCCTTGCTTTCTCGTATCCTGGTGAGGGCTACTACCAGACGACCGACGCGACCAGCGTGGTGAAGGCCGGTGGGCCGCTCGCCATCGGGATCATCTACCACTGGTAT
>JBBSDY010000697.1:0-2900 GCA_038240245.1 Polyangiales bacterium | reverse complement strand
CGGCCCGCTCGCCGAAACCATCGAGGATCACGAGCACGACCGGGCGGGGCACGATTTCCGAGGACATGGCGGGCACTCTAGCAGAGGAATGTTTCGCGACCAAACCGCTGAAACTATTGATGTTCCAGCTCTCCTCAAGCTCGATGGCGCTGTGATCGAGGCCGCGGGTCTCCAAAAAACTTAACCGAGCACGAAGTGTTTCGATCTGTTTCGTCAATGCGGTTATGATTAACCGCTATGCCCTGGGTGCGGGCCCAACTCCACGGCCAGGTCGTTTTCGCTCGCGCAAATCCCGACGGGAGCTTGCTGATTCAGGGCAACCGCGTCGAGGTTTGTTACAGCCTGAACGCCAGCCGGCTTTACAAGGCGCGCGCCTCGAACGTCGCCAAGACGACGAGCACATCGGTCTTCCCCGATGACGCGCGCTCGGCCCGTGCCGAAAGCGGTGCGCGACTCAAGAAGGCCGCCTCGGTCACCGTCACGAAAAAGCGGATGCAATCCTCGGCGATGCCCAAGGCGCCCAAGAACTCCATCATCGCCTATGCCGACGGCGCTTGCTCGGGCAACCCCGGCCCCGCCGGGCTTGGCGTGGTGGTCATCGACGGGGCTCTACGGACGGAGATCAGCGAGCACTTGGGTCAGGGCACCAACAACATCGCCGAGCTCACCGCAATCGAAAGGGTGCTCGATACGGTCACCGAAGGCGGGCGACCGCTCGTCATTCATACCGACAGCACGTACGCCATCGGCGTGCTTTCCAAAGGTTGGAAGGCCAAGGCCAACGTGGCCCTCATCGAGCGCGTCCGCGAGCGCCTCGCAAAACGTCCCGCGACCCGCCTGGTCCACGTGCGCGGCCACGCCGGCATCGAGCTGAACGAGCGCGCCGATGAGCTCGCCCGCGAAGCCGTTCGCACGGGCCGGACGCGAACCGAACGAGTCGGCTGATACTGGCCAGAGCCCGGACGCTTTCCCCGGGGCCCGTCTCGTTGTAACGCTGCCTCATTGGGTGGCTGGTGACCTCGGCAAAAGACGCAGGTGCAGACCGTGAGTTCGGTATTCCGGCCGAAGGGTTCTTCCAGTCCCTGAAACGCCGCGTCGTGGCCTATTTTCTGGGCGACGACCCGAACTTCTGGGTGGCGATGGTGCCCTCGCTCTCCCTGGCGGCCCTTCTGTTCACGCGGAGCCTGACGACGAACTTCATTTTCGACGAGCAAGAGGCACTGCTCGCCAACCCCTACGTGAACGGAAGGAACCTCGCGTTCCGCGACGTCATCCACCGCGACTTCTGGGGATTGCCGCCCGAAAGGAGCGTGGGGAGCTACCGTCCGCTGCCCAACGTGCTCTGGCGGGCCATCGCGACCAGCGTGCGTACGCTGCACGACTTCGCCGCGCGCATCACCCACAGTCAAACGACGTTCACGCTCTACCCCTGGGTCTTTCACTGGTGCAACGTCATCTTGCACGCGGCCAACGGCGCGCTCGTCGTTTGCCTGGTCTTCCATTTGACGAGGCGGCGCGGGTTGGCCTGGCTCGCGGGGACGATCTTCGTCGCATGCGCGGTCCTCACCGAGGCGGTGGCGGGCGTGGTGGGCACCGCCGACGTTCTCGGCGGACTGGGTGCGCTGCTCGCGCTCGCCGCCCTGCGCTTGCCGATGTGGGGCATGCCCTTCGGCGTTTTTGGCGCGATGCTCATCGGTCTATTCTCCAAGGAGAGCGCCCTCGTCTGCGTCCCGCTGGTTCCGCTGGCGGCGCTGTGGCTCGCTCCCTACACCCACAAGAAGGCGCGTGCGATCCCGCGCGCCTTTCTCGCGGCCGTGGGTGCCGCTGGCGCGTTCGTGCTCTACGTCGAATGCCGGAAGCGCTGGTTTCTCTCGGCGACGCCATCCGACCTTCTCGAGCCGCTTCCTCACGCCGCGGGTCGCTTGCAGCGCGCAATGCGGGTCTTCTTGCTGTGGTTTCACCAGCCATCGCTTCCCAAGGATCCACTCAACAATCCCCTGGTCTCGGCGGACATGCCGCATCGCGTGGCGGGCGCCTTGCGCGTGTACTGGCGTGGGCTCACCCAGCTCGCTTTCCCGCGAACGCTGAGTGGCGACTACTCTTTTCCGCAAGAGCCGGTTCCCGACAAGATCCTCTTTCCGGAAAGCGTTCTCGGCGGTCTCGCGATGGTGTTGCCACCGCTGGTTGCGGTGGGCCTGTGGATCCGATCGATCGTGCTTCGCCGGCGCGCGGCCTGGCAGGGGCTCTCACCCAACCTGGCCGGCGCCGCGCACGCGATGGTGGCGGTCGCGCTCGTCTGGGTCGTGGTCAGCTACTTTCCCCATTCGAACATTCCGATCTTGCTCCCCACGGTTCGCGCCGAACGATTCCTGTATTTTCCAGCCATCGGATCGAGTGTCATCCTCGCCTGCTACTTCGGGGGCTTTCACCACGCGGCAGCGACCAAGCTCACCCGTCGCTTCGGCGCCGTGCTCTTCACGCTGTTCTTGGGCTTTCAGTGCATCAAGGCGCGCCTGCACGCGTTCGACTACACCGACGATCTCGTCTTCTGGCGCGCCACGAAGGATGCCGTGCCGCGCAGCGCGAAGGCGCACCTCAACTATTCGGTGATGTGGGGCGCTCGCGGTCACCTCGAGACGCGACTCACCGAGAGCACCATCGCGGTGGGCCTTGCTCCCACGTGGCCGATGGCCCACATCTATCTCGGTGACACGCTCTGCCGGTTGCACCGCCCGCACGAGGCCATGCCGCACTACGTCGACGGCTTCAAGCTCGCCGACAACGATCCCAATCTCATCGCGCTGGCGCTGCAGTGTCTGTGGGACGAAGGCGCGTTCAAGGAGCACGAGGACGAGCTCATCAAGCTCGCCGACGAGCACCCCGACAGCTGGCTCGACTTT
>JBBSDY010000696.1:0-2909 GCA_038240245.1 Polyangiales bacterium | reverse complement strand
CTGCGCATGGTGGCGGGGCTCGAGATCGCCACCGCGGGCCGCATCGAGCTCTCTGGTGCCGACGTGACCACGCTGCGTCCCTCGCTGCGCGACGTGGGCTTCGTCTTTCAGTTCTATGCGCTCTATCCGCACCTCAGCGTCAAAGAGAACATCGCGTTTCCCTTGCGCACCACGGGCGTCAACGGCAGCGAGCTGCAGACGCGCGTCGACAACGTGTGCCGTCGCGTGGGACTCGTGGGGCTCGAAAATCGCTACCCCGCCCAGCTTTCCGGCGGCGATCGCCAGCGCGTTGCTCTGGCGCGGGCCATGGTCCGCCGGCCGCGCGTTTACCTGATGGACGAGCCGCTCGGAACACTCGACGCCGACAGGCGACTCGAGATGTGCGAGTTCATTCGCACCCAGCAGCTCGACTTGAAAGTCACCACCCTCTACGTGACACACGACCAAGAAGAGGCGATGAGCCTCGCCGATCGCATCGTCGTCATGTCCGACGGCGAGATCCGGCAGGTTGGGTCGCCCGCTGAGGTCTACGAGAACCCGCGCGATCTGTTCGTGGCCAACTTCGTGGGCAGCCCGGGCATGAACTTCATCGAAGGCGCCGTCGAGACGCGCGGAACCGAATCGGTCTTCGTGCCCCAAGATGCGAGCGACGCCATCCCCATCGGGGGCACTGCCGCGGGACCGGCGACGCTCGGGATCAGGCCTGAATACGTGCGGTCCGACGACGCGGGGCCCATCTCCGGCCATGTGGTGCTCGACGAGTACCTGGGATCGCACCGCTACACGCACGTGAAGACGGCCTTCGGCCGCATCGTCATGCGCTCCCATTCGGCCCACCCCGTCGGCTCCGTCGCCCGGCTCTCGCTCAACCTGGCGTCGTTGCACATCTTCGACAAGGCAACCGGCAAGAACCGGCGGTACGACCATGTCTGAACCGTTTTTGGCGCTGCGTGGCATCACCAAGAGCTTCGGCGCATCCATGGCGCTCGCCGGGGTCGACCTCACGGTGGGCCAAGACGAGCTGTTGGTCGTGCTCGGGCCGACCGGGGCCGGCAAAACCACGCTGCTGCGCACCATCGCCGGCCTCGAGGAGCCAAGCTCCGGATCCATCGAGATGGCGGGGACCAACGCGGGTGCCCTCTCGCCCGCCCAGCGCGACGTGGCGCTCGTCTTTCAGAACTTCTCGCTCTATCCCGACTGGTCGGCTCGCAAGAACATCGAGTTTCCGTTGCGAGCACCTGGCCAGAAGCTCGACGAGAAGACGATCGGCGAACGCGTGGCCTGGGCGGGATCGCTTCTCAAGATCACGCACCTGCTCGAGCGCAAGGCCACCAGGCTCTCCGGCGGCGAGATGCAGCGCGTCGCCATTGGGCGCGCCATCGTGCGGCGACCCCGGCTTTTCTTGATGGACGAGCCGCTCACCAACCTCGACGCCAAGCTGCGCGAAGCGCTGCGGGTCGAGCTCGTCAGCTTGCGCCGCGAGCTCAAGACGCCGATGATCTACGTCACCCACGATCAGGCCGAAGCGCTCTCGATGGGCGATCGGATCGTCGTGCTCTCGGGCGGACGGGTGTTGCAAACGGGCACCCCCGAAGAGATTTATCGCCGGCCCGCGTCGCCCGCCGTCGCCAGACAGGTCGGCCAGCCGCGCATCAATCTGGTGCCGGTAACCGAGCAAGACGGCCAGTACGTGACGGCGAGCGGTGTGCCGATGCTCGCCGTGCCCGCGGGTCACAGCGGGCAGAAAAAGATGGTCCTCGGTGTGCGTCCCGAAGACATTGCCCTCGCTGGTGGCGACCAGGCCGCAACCATCGAGCTCGTCGAGGACACCGGACCCGCCAAGGTCGCCGTCCTCTCGTGGGGTGGCGAGCGCGTTCACGTTCTCATGGACAAGCACGCGACCCACAAGCTCAAGGATCAGATCTTTCCGCGGCTCGATCCCGCGCGTGTCGTGCTCTGGCCGGCCGAGTCGTAGAAAATAACGCTATTCATAAAGCCGCTGGCTTCGGCCAGGCCCGCCGTTTACTCTTGTTGCATGCTGCACTACGCCTTGCTCGAGGGCTGCTTCGGCGGCGCGTTGCTCGTCTGCGGGCTGCTCACCACGACCTGCAGCGACTCTGGTGAAGTCGGCGTCATCCAGGGAAACCACGCCGGAGCCGTGAGCTACGCCGCAGGTGGGAACGATGGCAACGGGAGCTCGGGCAGCGCGAGCACGGCGGGCGCCGGTACGACGGAGATCGGTGCGGGCGGCAGCGAGCCGATGACAACTGGTGGCAGCGGCCAGACCGGCAGTGGGGGCAATGCGCCCGGCGTCGAGGCCGGAGCCGGCACCGAAGGCGGCATCACGCTTGCCAACCAGTGCGACAATCGCAAGGTCTGCGACGACTTCGAAAAGTGGACGACGGGCATGCAGCCCGGGATGCCCTGGAAGATGCGCATCAACAAGGGCACGGTCACCGTCGACGAGACGCGGGCCTTCAGTGGAACCCATTCACTCAAGCTTGCCATCAGCGCCACGACGACCACAGATACCAGTCGCGACGCCATGATCTCGATCACCGGAGCTCCCCTGCTCCCGGTCGCCAACAACACGGTATATGGCCGGTTCATGATCTGGACCGACCGCATTCCGGGCACGGCCGCGAGCCGTGTGCACTGGACGACCGCTCACGGCGACGGCCCACAGGGCGCCGCGAACAGCGGCCTCACCGCGACGTACAACTACGGCGGGATGAACAACTTGATGGCCAACTACTATCGAAACACCTCGGGCAGCCCCAACGATTGTTGGCAGACCAAGGATGTCAATTTCCCCGTCAACAAATGGACTTGCGTGGCGTTCGTTTTCAACGGCCCGAACAACGAGATGGACTACTGGCAAGACGGCGTCGAAATCCCCGAGCTGCACG
>JBBSDY010000695.1:0-2910 GCA_038240245.1 Polyangiales bacterium | reverse complement strand
CGCGGGAGCTGCCTCGGGCGGACGCGCTTGATCCCTGGCGGGCCCGGGCGGATAAAAGGCCTGGTTCATTCGCTTGGTGACTTCGGAGATCGGTCCGTAGGCGAGCAAGCGGCCCTTTTCGATGATTCCGATCGACGTGCAGACGTCGGAAAGCTCGGTCAGGATGTGCGACGACAAGAAGATCGTCTTTTTCGCTTCGCGCAGGCGCAAAAAGAGATTGCGCATCTCGATCCGCGCGCGAGGGTCCAGATCGCTCGCCGGCTCGTCGAGGATCAGCACGTCGGGATCGTGCAGCAATGTCTTGGCGAGCTGCAGCCTCTGCTTCATTCCCTTGGAAAGCGTTCCGGCAAGCTGGTTTCTGGCGGGGCCGAGACCTGTCAGATCGAGCGCCATCGAGGCAGCCTGCGCGGCGGGAAGTCCGTAGGCAGCCGCGAAGAACGTCAGGTATTCGTCCACCGAAAGCTTGGGATAGACACCGGCCTGATCGACCATGTAGCCGATCTTCTTGCGCACCAGCTCGGGCTCGAGCATGACGTCGATGCCATCGATCTCGACCCGGCCGGATGACGGCTCGAGCAGGGTGGTCATCGCGCGAATGGTCGTCGTCTTGCCGGCGCCGTTGGGGCCGATGAAACCGAAGATCTCACCGCGATGCACCTCGAAGCTGATGTCGTGCAGGACTTCGGTCGTGCCAAAGCAGTGCGTGAGGTGCTGCGCACGAATGACAGGAGGGCCGCTCGGCTCCACGGTGGTATCGAGCAAAGAGTGTCTTTACCGCATTCGTCCGGCGCACGATGCTCCGCACGTTCCGTACACGCACGTCAACGCGCCGATGGCCTGGCGAAAGGACGCTGGATCGCCGCCGGTACATTTGGCCAGGCAAGCGATCCCGGGGTTGCCATTGCGCATCTCGCAGTTGGCGACGGCGCAGGCGAGGCCCATGGTGCAGGCGGAGTTGGCGGCGCAGGCGGCCGATGCTTCGCACATGCTGGCGCAAGCAATGCACGCCGCGCTGGCGCGGGTACCGGGGAGCTCGTTGATGAGACCCCTGACCAGCATGGGAGGGCTTGCCGAGCCAGCCGCCCCGGTGGCGCCGCCGACCCCGACGAAGCTGCCGCCTGTCCCGACGGAACCTGCGAGCCCGGTGCTTCCTGCGGCGCCCGTCCCTCCGAATCCCGGCGTTCCCCCCGTTCCCACGTTCACCGAGCCGCCGGTACCGAATCCATTTCCGGCGAACCCCGTCGCGCCGGCGATACCCGAGCCGCCGCCGCCCCCGCTCAGGTCGCCGGCGACTCCGCCTCCCGGGCCGATCCCCACCGACGTACCGCCCGCGCCCGTGGTGGGCGAGGGCGTGCCGCTCGCTCCGCTGGTGACGGTCGATCCCGGGTTTCCAAACAGGTCTTCGTCCTGTAGCGGGGTGCGACCTCCGCAGTCGAAGACGACCATCGCGGCGACCAACCCCAAACCAAGGATTCCAAGTCGTAGCATCGAGGCTCCTTCGGCCGAATCGCTCGAAAGGCGACTCCAAAAGGATACCACCTTTCTAGCACCACTCTGCCAATATAATCCCCGTGACTGCGACCCACGTCGTACGTACCTGCGATGCGCTGCGGCAAGCCCTGGGAGGCGCCCGCGCCACGGGACGGGCGATCGGGTTCGTGCCCACCATGGGCGCCTTGCACCAGGGTCACCTGAGGCTCGTCGACGAGGCACGCCGCCGGAGCGGGTACACGGTCGTCTCCATCTTCGTGAATCCCACCCAGTTTGGCCCGGGCGAGGATCTCGCACGCTACCCGCGCGATCTCGAGGGTGACGTCGCGAAATGCGCGAGCGCCGGGGTCGATCTCGTGTTCGCCCCCGAGGCCGCCGAAATGTATCCGCCGGGAGACGCGACGCGGGTCAGGGTCGAGGGACTCGGCGAAACCCTGTGCGGTCCGTTTCGCCCGGGTCATTTCGAAGGGGTCGCCACGGTCGTGGCCAAGCTCTTCGCGCTCGTGTCGCCCTGCGCGGCCATCTTTGGCCGCAAGGACTACCAGCAGCTTCGCATCGTCGATCGCATGGCGACCGATCTGCGGTTCGCCGTGACCGTGGTCGGCGTGCCGATCGAGCGCGACACCGACGGGCTCGCCCTCAGCTCGCGCAATGCCTACCTTTCGCCCGAAGAGCGAGTGCAGGCTCGCTCCATTCCGCGGGCCCTTTCTCGTGCCTGGACAGCCTTTTGCGGGGGCGAGCGCCGAGCCGGCGCGCTGCGCGAGCTCGTGCTCGGCGAGGTTCGCCCGGTGGCTGCCTCCATCGACTACGTGGCTCTCGCCGATCCTGCGACTCTCGCCGTCTTCGATGATCTCGCCGGCCTGCCCGAGCAAGCGCTTCTGGCGCTCGCGCTTCGTGTCGGCAAAACCCGGCTCATCGACAACATCGTCCTCGGCAACGATCGACCCATTCTGGCAGGAGCAGCGTGAGCGAGACCTTGAGGAGCGCCCGAAAGGGAGACGGAGCTTTCATCGTCGTCGAGGGCATCGACGGCTCGGGAAGTACGACCATCGTCGACCGTCTCGTCGGCAGCATGAAGGCCCAGCAGCGCGCCACGCATCGCACCTGCGAGCCCAGCACGGGTCCCGTGGGCGCCATGATTCGACAGATTCTGTCCCATCGCGTCGTCTTGCCGAATCACGATTCGCCCGGGTGGGCCACCATGGCGCTTCTCTTCGCCGCCGATCGGCTCGATCACCTCGAGGCCGAGGTCCTGCCCCGCCTGCGCGAGGGAGTCACGGTTGTCTCCGATCGTTACGATCTGTCGAGCCTGGCGTACCAGAGCGCGACGGCTCCGCCGACCGGCGCCGACGAGACACACGACGTGGTGGCGTGGATTCGCGAGCTCAACCGCGTGGCGCGGCGCCCGGACTTGACGCT
>JBBSDY010000694.1:0-2923 GCA_038240245.1 Polyangiales bacterium | reverse complement strand
GTCATGAGTTCTCACCCCCCCACTGCGAGCCCGTGCCGGGTTCATCACGGCCAGGTGAGACGTCGGCAAGAAGCTCCCTAGCGCAGGAATTTTGAAGAAACGACGGCCACGAGAGAGCGCGTCACGCGAGCAGCTCTCGACCAAGCCGACACGACCCGATTGCGCCCGGCCGACAGACTCGAATGACAAAGGTCTACATCGTGCGACTCGCATGGCGAAACCACCGCAGGTGCGGAGCAGAGTGGTGAACGGACGAGTGCGCGGCGAGCAGCCGCGGCGTCGCCTGGCCCTGGCTGCTCGAGGCGAGCTTTAAGGGTTCCGGCATGGGACTTTCGCGATCATGGACCTCGGTCGTCCATCGTTCCCATCCTTTGGTCTGGCCCCTTCTCTTGGATGCACGGGGTTTTTCGTGCTTCGTTCGCCCTTCGCGCTCGCATTAGTGGAGTTGATCGAAGCGGTTCAGGGAATCTCTGGCTCATGGTACCGCAGGTTTGCTCTCACAGAGCCCGCGCAAACGTGGCGAAGACGCTCAACGCAAGGTGAAATCCACCAACAAGCAACGTCCAGCCGAACCCTACCATCAGACCATAGGTGACAACGGCTTGCCTCCGGGCGCGAGAACAGTGGAGGGCAGAACCAACAAGACCCCTGCCGGCCACAATGCAGCTAAGTCAGCACCGGGAGCGAGTTTTGGCACCATGCATCTCGGCACCTATCTCCTGATCTACCTGGCGACCGGCTGTGCGGCAGGGTATCTGGCCGGCTTGTTCGGTGTGGGTGGCGGCATCGTTATCGTCCCGGTGCTGTCATTTCTGTTCGAAGCGCTCGGATTTCCCCGAAGCCTCTACATGCAGCTTGCGATTGGCACCTCGATGGCAACGGTCACAGTGACTGCCATCTGGAGCGCGCACACGCATCACGCCAACGGCAACGTCGATTGGGGTCGGGTCACGTCCCTACTTCCAGCCGTCCTCGCGGGAGTCGTCGTGGGCGCGTCCGTTTCACACCGGCTGCTGATGGTCATCGTGTGTGCGTTCGAAGTTGGGGTAGCTGGACTGTTCGTCTATCAGGTTACATGGGGCACTACTGCATCGCGTGAGGAGCCAGGGCGCCCCATGTTGGCAACCGTGCCTCTGCTCGGCGTCTCGGCGATTCTCGGCGCCATCTCGAGCCTGGTCGGTATCGCCGGAGGAACGCTGTTCGTGCCTTACTTGAACTTCGCCGGCATGGGCATGAGACGCGCGATCGGCACCGCGGCGGCTCTCGGCATCCCCGTTGGCTCGTGGCCGCCACGGTCTATCTCGCGACCGGCCTTGCACAGGGAAGAGCTCTGCCCGCCTACGCCGTTGGGTATGTCTACCTGCCAGCGTTCGGTGGATGCCGAGCATGCCGCTCCACAAGGGGCTCGCCTTCTTGGCTGGCTTCGGCAAAACTCGTCACCGAGAGCCATGCTTCCTGGTCCCGACGACCCCGTCGTCCTCTCGTGGTCGGCGCCCGCTGAAGCCGAATGCCCGGACGCGGCGCACGTTCTCGGCGAGATCCGTCGGTACGTCGGTCCGGCGCGCCCCGATCGCAAGCCGATTCGGGCGACAATCGTGATTCGAGGTGCGGCAGGGGGCACATGGCAGATGGTTTTGAGGACCGAGGAGGGTACGAGCCAGGGCGAAAGGATTTTCCGCGACGCATCATGCGAAGCGATGTCCGATGCTGCGGTCGTGGTGCTGGCTTGGATGATCGATCCCGACAGGATGGCCGATCAAGCGCGTCCCGAAACGCCCCCCGCGGCGCCGAGCCCGCCCGTCGAAGTGGCTCCGCACCCGGTGGTCATCGTTTCGCCCGCGCGCGCACGTGACCCCATCGCGCCCTTCGCGGCCGTTGCCGTCGTGGGCGATGCCGGCACGCTTCCCGCGGCTGCGTCCGGGGCCGAGCTGCGCGCCGGCGCGACGATGCATCCTGCTCACGCGTCCGTGGTGGGGGCTTACTGGCCGAGCAGCTCGAAGACGGCGTCGAGCTTGGCAGACGGCACGGCGGTGGGGGGAACGTTCTCGCTTCTCACGCTCGGGCTACAGGCGTGCTTCGATGCGCCCTTCATCTCTGCTTCGGGCGGCGCCACCATCGCGGTGTGTGCGGGCCCCGAGCTCGACGTCATGCACGCCCGCAGCTTCGGCGTGAACACGCCCGGTCAAGGATCCAAGACCTGGGCATCGGCGGTGATAGGAGTCGAAGGCGAGGTGCCGGTCGCCGGTCCCTGGCGCCTGTCGATCCGGCTTGCCGCCGTGCTTCCGCAGCAACGAGAGCACTTCGCCCTACAGGGAGTCGGAGAAGTCCACCAGCCCGCCGCGGTGGCCGGACGCGCTGCCCTGGGGCTTGAGTTTGTGTTTTGAGACAAATGTTCATCGACGGTCGATTTCTTTGTGGATTGGGGGGGCGTCGCTACCTCTAATGAGACCGTGGCATCATCGGTTCTTCAGACGGTAGAGGCGGGCCCGGGGGCGGTTCAGTCGCCGCCAGCCGCCAGCGCGGCATTGGCCCATCCCACGCTGGCCGATCTCTACGATTCGTATGCCCAGTTCGTCTACCGTTCGCTCATCAGCCTGGGCGTTCCGGCCTCCAGTGCCGAAGATGCGATGCAAGAGGTCTTTCTGGTGGTGCACGCCAAGCTCGATGCCTTCGAGGGCACGTACTACAAAGCCTGGCTTTTTCGGCTCGCCCTCTCGATCGCACGCAACGCTCGTCGCTCGTCACGCCGCGCCGATCAATCCGTCGCCCCCGTCGATCCCGATAGCCTCGAAGACGCGCGGGGGGGCTCGCCGTTCGAAAAGGCGGCGCACGCCGAAAGAATCCAGCTCTTGCACCAGCTTCTCGAGCAGCTCGACGACGACAAGCGCCAGGTCTTCATCCTGTCGGAGCTCGAGCAAATGCC
>JBBSDY010000693.1:0-2942 GCA_038240245.1 Polyangiales bacterium | reverse complement strand
TGGCCATGGTGGTTGGTTTGGCATCCCTCGAGCGCGCGTAGCACCGTCGTTCCTGCGGCAACGACATGGTGACCTTTGCGTCGGGCTTCTTCGATGGCCGTCACCGTGGCGGGCGGGATCTCGAAACGTTCGGCGAGGGGCAGTCGCTCGTCGAGCGCGGCATCTCCCGTGGCCGAAAGACCGGCGGCGTGCGTCAGCGCATGTACCCCCACGCCCTTGTGCTCGAGATCGTGCACGATCGACAAATTCAGGTGGTATCCGGCCGACGGCATCTCGGCGGCCCACGGGCGCGATGCGTACGGTGTTTGAACGTCCCAGAGCTCGTAGGGAGCCACCGTGTGCGCGTACTGCACCGGGTGGCCGAAGGCGTAGAGCAAGCGCCAAAAATCTACCTCTTCGCATTCGAAGCGAACGTCGACGAGACGCCTGGACAGGGGCGACACCGATTCGATGCGCACCGACCAACCGTCGCCGATGAACAGCCGATCGCCCGGAACGATATCGGGAGGAGGCGGACGATGCTCGGTCGGCGTATGAAAGTCCCCATCGCCGAAGAGGACGGCGGTCCAAGAGCGCGCGTCGCCACCGCGGAGCCCCAGCAACCGCAGCTCGACGGGCGATTGGTGGGCATCTCGTGCCGGCAGCGAGGCCGGCAACGTTGCCGCGTCGTTGACGACGAGGACATCTCCCGCAAGGAGCAGACGCGGGAGATCCGTCATAGGATAGGCTTGCATCGCTCCGTCGCCTGGATCCACGAGCAGAAGGCGCGCTGCGGCCGACGTCATGGCCCCTCCCAGAAGTCGGGCGACACCGCGCGAATCTTGGCAAGCACGGTGTCGGCGGCCTCTTGGGGGTGGAGCAGCGTGCCGGGATCGGCGCCGGGCAATGCCTCGGCGTGCATCTGCGTGTTCATCTCGCCAGGATCGACGACGATGCTGTACACCCCCGTTCCGGCGAGCTCGATGTTCCAGATCCGAGCCATGTGCTCGAGCCCAGCTTTGGAAATTCCGTACGCTCCCCAGTCGGCATAGGCTTCGCGGGCGGCGTCGGAGCTCACGTGCACGACGAGCCCGCGACGTCGCAGGACCATCGAGCCGACAAGCGCCCTGGTGAGACGAAACGGTCCCACGAGATTCGTGGCGAGGGCCAGATCGAGATCCTCGCAGTCCGTGTCGGCAAGAGGGCGCAGGGGAACTGCGCCCAGCGTCGCGGCATTGTGAATCAAGAGGTCGATGGGGCCGGCGACCGCGGCCGCCTCGCCGCTGACACGATGGATGGCGCGCTTGTCGGCGATGTCCGCAACGATCGCCCAGGCTTTGCCTCCCGAGGTGCGGATCTCCCGGGCCACGGCCTCGAGCGGCCCTCGCGAGCGCGCCACCAGGACGACGCTCACCCCGGATCGGGCGAGTGAGCGCGCAAGCGCGGCACCAAGGCCGCGGCTGGCCCCCGTGATGAGAGCTGTGCGACTTGCTGGCAAGGGCGATGAAATCGAGCTGGGAATCATGGTGACCTCCACCGTTACCGACAGCGTAGCCAGCCCCCGGCAGCGCATTGGCCTGACGGCCAATGTATTGACGCAAGGCCACTCCCCTGGCACCCTCGCGGTCATGGCCGAGGTCGAGCTGTCTCGCCGTATCGGACAAAACATCAAGCTGCTGCGCGATGCGCGGGGGCTCACCCAGGGGCAGATCGCCAAGCTGGCCGGCCTGCCCCGCGCCACGTGGACCAACCTCGAGTCAGGGGCGGCCAACCCGACGATCGCCGTCTTGCATCGGGTCTCGGTCGCGCTCCAGGTTTCGATCGAGGAGCTCACCTCCCGTCCCCGCGCGGTGGCCAAGCACTATCCGAAAAGCATGCTGGTCGAGCGCCTTCGCAACGAGGTCCGTGTGCGCAGCCTCTTGCCCGACAAGATCGCCGGCATGGAGATCGATCGCATGGAGCTGCCGCCTCTCGGGCACATGATCGGCGTTCCCCACACGCCCGGCACCCGCGAGTACCTCACCTGCGAGCTCGGCGAGATCGTGCTCACCGTCGCCGGCGAGGCCTACGCACTTTGCCCGGGTGACGTGGTCGTCTTTCGGGGCGACCAGAAACATGCCTACCGCAACCCGGCGCGGACCAGGGCGGTGAGCTACAGTATCGTGGTGCTCGCTCCGGTGATCCCATGAACGAACGACGCGCCCGCATTCTCGTGGTCGACGACGAGATTCTCCTTCTCGAGGTCATGCGCCGCGTGCTCGGAGTCGACTACGAGGTGGTCACGGCGTCGGACGGACACGAGGCGCTCTTGCAGATAGCCGAAGGCGCGCCGTTCGACTTCATCGTCTGCGATCTCACCATGCCGGGTATGAGCGGCGCCGACTTTCTGGCGTATCTCAAAAAGAATGATCCCGATCTCGCGCAACGCTTCGTCTTCTTGACGGGGGGAGCGATCACACCCGAGGCGGCGCGAGCGCTCGAAGAAGCGCCCTTCGGCTTCATCGAGAAGCCGTTCGACCCCCGCGTGATTCGCGACTTCATTCGCCAGCGGCTGTAGATGCCGGCAGGCGAAGTCGGTCTCAGCAGACGGTGATCGTGTGGCCGTCGAGGCCGCCTGTCGTGGACGTGGCCGTGATGCTCTTGCCACCGGCGAGGGCCTGGAAGTTGACGTCGGTGATGGTCACCATGTGGACGTGGGTTGCAGTGCCCGTGGTGGTGTAGTCCTTTTTCACCGCTGCTGTCACGTCGGCACCGCTGACACTCAGGTCGTGACCGTGATTCTGCGAGATTTTCACCGCGGGAGCACTGGGGTTGCACGTTGCGCTTGCCGCCGGCTTGGAATCGTCACCACCGCACGCCGCCGCGGCCGTTGCAACACCCGCTCCGAGAGCCACACCCGCCAGCTGCAAGAATTGGAGTCGATCGATTTTATTCATGATGTCCCTCCACGCAAGGCTACACCT
>JBBSDY010000692.1:0-2945 GCA_038240245.1 Polyangiales bacterium | reverse complement strand
GCCACCCGAGGCGCCGCCTGCGCCACTGGAGTTGGTGCCCGCGGAGCCCCCACTCGAGGGCGCGTTGCTGCCACCCGGGCCCGAGCCACCCTCGTGGGATCCACCGCTACCCGTTGCCACCGAGGATCCTCCCTGGCCGCTTTCCGGTGTGCCCATGTCGGTGCCTGGGCCGGCGCCGTCGTCGCCGGAGCAGCCGAGGCCCACGATTGCGAAGGAAACCATCCATCCGAGCGGAAGGAAGCGCGTCATCCTCATGTGATAGCTCGCCCCGGCCTCGACCGATGTACAGGTTTCGGTCTTTCTCTGTCAATCAATGCGTAGCTCGTGGCTTGCCGTTCTTGCCCCGGTACGCGCCCGGCGTGGTACCGAATGCGGCTCGAAAAGCCGCATGAAACCGCGTGCGCGTACCAAACCCGGCGAGCTGTCCGACGCGCTCCACCCGGAGCGTCGTCGATTCGAGCAAGGCTCTGGCTCTATCCACACGCTGCCGCTGCACGTAGTCTCGAAACGTGGAGCGCTCGCTCTGGGCGAACAGACGGGAGAAGTAGCCGGGCGCGAAGCCCGCAATGCGCGCCACGCGCGCCAGCTCGAGCGGCTCGCCCAGGTGATCGCGAATGAATGCCTTCGCCCGACGCAGGCTTCGCTCCTGGCGGGCATCCCTGGGGTGCAAGATCGCATGCTCGACATCGGCAATCGCGCGTCGATACGTCGTGAGCAGGTCACGAACGGTGCCCGTGTCTGCGGCGCGCTCGAGTGTACGACCAAGATCGATCAGGCTTCTTTCGTCGATCGCCCCGGCCGCACGCAATGCGTCGGTGAGCTGATCGAACGCTGCTTCGACGTGCGCGCGGGTGGGCTCGAGCCGGTAGCCCGCGTGCACCGCCACGACCTCGAGATAGCGATCGAAACGCTGCGAAAGAACGCCCGGGATCTCACCCAGCGCCGACACGAGCTGCCTGCGCGCCTCGCCGAGCTGACTCGAGGCGCGGCCCGTACCACGCTTCGCCAGAACGACGGCGCTGCCATCGGAAAGCGCATTCTCCGCCGCAGAGAGCGCAGACTGGTAGCGAACGGGCAGCAGCGCTGCGTCGTCGGGCGCGCTGATGCCCGCGTGGAGCTTAAAACCAAAGCGGCGCGCGAGCGCGGTTGCGCGGGCGGCGATGTCGAGAAGCTTCGCGCGTAGCCGCGTGCCGTGCCCAGGATCGTCGACGAGCAGCGCAACGCGGTGCTCGCCCACGCGCGCGCACACCATCCTGGCCAATTTGCGCGCGAGCTCGACCGAGGCTCGCTGAAACGCGTCGCGTCGGAGCAGATCGTCCACCGAATCGGGCTCTGCTTCGCGTCCGGACAGTAAGCCCACGATCACGTGCTCGGGAGCGCGATCAAGTCCCAGAAATCGGAGCTCACCGACGTTGGCAGAGCCAACCCAGGCGCGCGACGTGCGCTCGTCGACCATCTCGGCGGCCGCCACCCACCCTCGCTCGGCGAATCGGGTCTCGACGAGCCTTGCTCGCAAGACCGCCAGATCGCGTGCCCGTTGCGTCACCGCCCCTTGCTGGGCGAGCAACTCGCAATTTCCTTTGACGAAGCGCCTGAACACTCCGAGCGTCGAGCCCTCGAACGTGGCGGTCGCCAGCATCGAAGCCAGATAGTGGGCACACTCCGGATCCGACACGCGCGCTTGCGAACCGGTCAGCCAGCGCCAGCGCGTGATCAGATCGTTGCTCGTCGGACGCGCGGTGGCAAAGGGGCCAGCGACGATGACGCCTCGGACTCGCCTGTCGTGCTCGACGACAGGAGCGAACAGATCGCAAAAGCCGGCGTGCTCCACCACGACGCCCAGCCGTTCGCGTCGGGCCCGCGCGATGCCACGCTCGTTGTGCAGTGTACGCTGTTTCTCCACGCCATTGGCCAGCTCGAAAGCGTCGATCCCCGGAAGGGGCAAAGAGTAAATCGGATACCAGGTCTCGCCGTCCGTCAGAGACGCCGCCAATCGCAACTCCTGAAAGACATTGCCCAACACCTGCGCCAGCATCGCGTGGGTGTTGAACAGGCCCGTCGCTCCGGCGCGGGGCACCGACTTTCGTGGCATCGAGCGATGATGCCAGAGATCGACCCGTGTTAGAGCACGCACTTCAGGGTGGGATCGCTGTCGTCGAGCGGCACGGCACCGGGGCAAGTCGCCAGCGAGAATGTCCCCGAGAAGGTGCCGCTCGTCTTGAACGTCACGTTGAACGTCGCGTCGATTCGGCCAGATGCCACCGACGAGATCGTGACTGCGCCGGAGGTGGCCTGGTCGAGGTTGTGTACGCCGCAGTCGGCCGCATCGAGCCCGAAAATGTTGGCCGTCCCCTGGGGTCCTGGGCCTACTCCGCCGGCCACGACCGAGTCGACGATGGAGAAAGTCTCGGCGGCGAGCTCAGCATGATCCGATCGAAGATAGAAAGACAGCACCGGTCTCGTGGTATCGCGTATCGCGGTACAGGCGGACTCGTAGGGGGTCACCAGGATGCTCACCGCGGCAACGAGGGTGCCCGCATCGCCCGCCGGATCGTCGAGATAGAACCTGCTCGCGGCACCTGCCTTGCCGACGAAGGGCGCGCCGCCGTAGGCACCGCTCACCTCCGCGGAGACTGGCGATGATCCGGCCCCGACCTCCTCGCTCGATGCATCGCGGGCGGTCGGCACGGCCGACGAGTCGGCACGGTCCTGTGAGGCGGCATCGAAGCCGACGACCGGGGAGCTGCTCGGCTGGGCGGGGCCCGAATCACCGCAACCCACCGCGAAAAGGAAGGCTGCGAACGCGGCGCGATGAAGTATGGAAATCGTCTGCATGTCATCGGCCATGCACGCGCCATTCCGCGGCCGATCTCGCGACCCCGAGAACGCGTGCTAGCTCGTCCCCTAAAGGGGCTTGGCAGGTTGGTCGAGCACCAGCCGAACCG
>JBBSDY010000691.1:0-2946 GCA_038240245.1 Polyangiales bacterium | reverse complement strand
TGCAATTCGATCCCAGCTACGACGGGAACATTCTCGTCAACGCCTTCACGTGCGGCGTGGCGCGCGCCGATCGCATCTTTTACGGCCGCGCCGCCGGTATCGGCAACCCCATCCTCTACATCGGCGCCAAGACCGGACGCGACGGCATCCACGGCGCGACCATGGCCTCCGACGAGTTCAGCGCCGAAGGTCCCAGCCAGAGGCCCACGGTGCAAGTCGGCGATCCCTTCATGGAGAAGCTTCTCATCGAGGCGTGCCTCGAGATCTTCGCCGAGGACGTGCTCGAGGGCATCCAGGACATGGGCGCCGCCGGTCTCACCTCGTCGTCGGTGGAGATGGCCGCGCGCTCGGGTACCGGGCTCGACCTCAATCTCGATCTCATTCCCCGCCGCACGCAGCGTCTCACGCCCTACGAGATGCTCCTCTCCGAATCGCAGGAGCGCATGTTGCTCGTCGCCAAGCAGGGCCACGAGCCGCGGGTCATCGAGATCTGCAAAAAATGGGACCTCGATGCCGTGGTCATCGGGCACGTCACCAACACGGGTCGGTGGGTGGTTCGCGCAACGCCCGGGTACGATCCGCTCGATGGCACTACCTCGCCCGCCGCGACCCCGCCCGTGGTGTGCGACTTGCCGGTCGATTTCCTGGCCGACGCAGCGCCCAAGTACGATCGCCCGCGCGCGCCCGATCCCACGCTTGCATCGCGTCGCGCCTTCGACACCCGAACGATTGCGGCGCCCCATGATCTGAAGGCCGAGCTGCTGCGGATGGTGGGCTCTCCCAACCTGGGATCGCGACGCTGGATCTGGCGCCAGTACGATCACATCGTGCGCGGTGGTACCGCGGTCCGACCTGGCAGCGACGCAGGCGTCGTTCGCGTGCCGTGTCAGATCGGCGATCGCACCGTGGACAAGTGGCTCGCCTTCGCCGCCGACTGCAACGGCCGGTATGCCGAGCTCGATCCCTTCCAGGGCGCGGCGATGGCGGTCGCCGAAGCTTGTCGCAACCTCGTGGTCAGCGGCGCCGAGCCCATCGGGATCACCGACTGCCTGAATTTTGGATCCCCCGAGAGGCCCGAGATCATGGAGCAGTTCTCACGCGCCATCGACGGTATGGCGGCTGCCTGCAACGCGCTTTCGGTGCCCGTGGTCAGTGGGAACGTCAGCCTCTACAACGAGACTGACGGTCGTCCGATCCTTCCCACGCCGACGATCGGCGCGGTGGGTCTCATCGAAAAGGGTGAGCACGTCGTCACCGCGCACTTCAAGCGTGCCAACGAGACCATCGTGCTCTTTGGCCCCGTGGGGGACGGCCTTCTGGGCGGATCTGAATATGTGGTGTCGCACACCGGCAAGGTCACCGGCCCCCTGCCCCCGGTTGATCTCGAGATGGAGAGCAAGGTGCAGCGCCTTGCCCTCGAGCTCGCACGCGCCGGTGTCGTGTCGTCGATGCACGACGTCTCCGACGGAGGCCTCGCCAATGCGCTGGTCGAGTGCTGCGTGGCCGCCGATCGGACCGACCAGATGGTGGGCGCCGAGATCACGCTGCCCCCTCAGCCGGGCGATGTAGTCGCCGCCCTCTTCTCGGAGTCTCCGAGCCGCGTGGTGGCGTCGCTATCGCCGGCCAAGCTCGCCGACGCTGCCAAGCGCGCGGCGAAAGCGGGCGTTCCCTTCACCGAGCTCGGCAAGACGACGAGCGAGGCGCTCGTCTTGCGAGCCAGCGGCCAGGAGATCGTCCGCGCCGACCTGTCCGAGCTGCGCGATGCGCGCGAGCGCTGCCTGACGTCGATTGTCGGCGAGTGAGGGCTCCGGGCTGCGGCGCCCACTCGTCGCGCGATCAGGTCGGCTTGTCGAACTTTGCGAGGGCGTCGTAGGCGGCGTATTTGAAGCATTCGGAGAGGGTCGGGTAGTTGAAGACCATCTCGATGAACGTGTCGACGGTGCCGCCCAGCAAGATGACCGCCTGGCCGATGTGCACCAGCTCGCTGGCGCGATCACCCAGGCAGTGGCAACCGATGAGCTTGCGCGACTCCTTGTCGAAAATGAGCTTTACCAGGCCATCCTTGTCGCCGATGATCTTGCCGCGCGCGTTGTCGCGGTAGAGACCGCGGCCGACGGCGAACGCGCGGCCCCGAACGAGCGCGTCTTCTTCACCCACGCCCACCGCCGACACCTCGGGGATGGTGTAGATGCCGTACGGTAAAAGCTCGCTTACCTGCTTCTTGTAGCTCCAGCCAAACGCGTGACAGACGGCAACCCGCGCCTGCTCCATCGATGTCGCAGCCAGGGCGGGAAACCCGATGACATCGCCGACCGCGTAGACGTTGGGCAACGCGGTCTTGTAGTCGCCGTCGACACCCACCAGGCCGCGCTTGTTGACCTCGACGCCAATTTTCTCGAGCTCGAGCCCAACCGTCGCCCCGCTACGACCCGCCGCGAAGAGCAATTTCTCGGAGACGAGGTCTTCGCCCGAAGCAAGCTTGGTGACGATGCCGCGATCTTTTTCGCGGGCCACGCTGGTGAAGCTCACACCGAGCCTGAGGTCGATGCCCAGATCGATCATCGCCTGGCGCAAGCGATCGGCGATCTCGAGATCGAGAAAGGGCAAGAGACGACCCCTGCTCTCGACGATGTGAACCTTGACGCCCATGGCGGCGAACATGCACGCGTACTCGCAGCCGATGACCCCCGCTCCGAGGATGGTCATCGTCTCGGGCAACCGATCGAGCTCGAGGATGGTGTCGCTGTCGTCGATGTCCCGATCGGCAAAGTCGATCTCTTTGGGCTGAAAGGGTCGCGATCCGGTGGCGACGAGGAATACCTCGCCGGTGAGGGTGCGCTCGAAGGGCAGGCGCAGCGCTCCGCTCGCGAGAATCGCGATGGCGAGGACGATGGTTTTTTTCCCTTGAGTCATTGGGTTTCTAGAATTCCTTTTCCGCGAAGATGA
>JBBSDY010000690.1:0-2947 GCA_038240245.1 Polyangiales bacterium | reverse complement strand
TCCCATCGCGCGGTCGCGGTCACATAGGGGTTGCCCGCGGTTTCGCCGTCGAACTTGATGGTGCCGTGCTCGATGGCGAAGGGCTTGCCGAACACCTCGATGGTCCCGCTGCGAAGATTCACGCTCCCCGAAATGCGAGCCTCGTCGGTCAGATCGATGACTGGCTCGCCGGTGAGTCCGATGCTGATGCCCGACCCGCGGGTGAGCTGCACGTCTTGACCGAGGTAGAGCGTCACGTGCCACACCAACGCGTCGTCGGATCGTTTCTCCTGCGGCGCGCCGAGCGCCACCGTCGAGAGCTCGCCGTCGCGGCCCCGGATCCCGACCGTGACATCGGGATGAGCGCCCAGCGCCTCGACGGCCCGCGACGATGACTCGGGCAAATCGGTGTGGAAGGTCGGCACGTCGATGTCGAGCCTGATGGTACGCGCGTCGGGTCTCTTGGCGTGCAGTGTGAGCAGGCCCCACGCCTGGCCCAGCGAAACGCCCTCGAACGTCAACGGAATCGACTCCCTTTGCTCGATGCTCACCTTGCCTTCGGCGCTCGCGAAAGCAAACCCCTTCAGGCTCATCGTGCCCGAAGCCGTCAACCGACCGGTGGCCCCGTTGGCCGAGACGTCGCTCATCTGCACCTCGCCGCTTTGAGCCACCACGAGGTGCGCCTTGGCCTGGGTGAACTCCTGGCCCATCTGGGGGATCTGAAAAACGCCATCCTTCAGATCGAAAACGCCGTCGACCGTCTGTAGCCGCGCTTCTTTCTGCTTCTCTTGATGAAGGTGCAAGGTCCCGGTCAGGCGGCCATCGAAGTAGGTGAAGATCCCCCGGAAGATCAGCGGGTAGAGCGCCGCCGCTCGAAAATCGTGCGCCTCGACGAATAGATCGAGCGGCTCGCCCGCATCGAGCTCGGGCACGATGGCCGAAGGCCACCCAACCCGCGCGGTAGCAGTGACCGAAGCCCCGCCGCTCGCCTGCTCGAGCTTGGCGCTCGCCAAAAAGCCGCCCTCGGCGATGCGCAGGAGGGCCACGCCACGCGGGAACATGGCCTTTTCGATGCTGAGCTGCTGAAGATCGACCTGACCGCTGACCGCGGGATTGCGGTTCATGCCCGTGAAGGTCAGTGTGCCGCTGGCCAGGCCGGCCACCTGGTTGTCGGCCAGGGCCGGCACGCCGCTCAGAGGGAAATTGATGAGACGCGCCGATCCGTTGGCTTCCCACCACGTCTCGGGCCGCGCCTGTTTGGACGACAACAGATCCGCGAGCAGCACCTTGATCTGCGCAGTACCGTCGAGAACAACTCCTTGCGGGCGCCTGACGTACAGCCTCGCATCGACCTTCGCGCCGTCGTAGTGGGCCTCCACGTCGAGATCGACGGGAACCGCCAGGCTGGCGCTCGACGCCTGAACGTTGTAGCCGCGCACCGTGAGCGTGACCGCGGGAGCGCGAACCGATCCGGTCAATCGCCCGGCGGCCTCGATGTCGGCGGTCATGCCTGCGGGTCGAAAGGGCTCGGGAAAGTCGTCGAGCGCCCGGCGAGGAAGGGTGAGCTGCGCCGTCAGGGGCAGGTCCTCGAGCGAGGCGATCGCCTTGCCCGGCGTTTGCCAGAGCTCGCGCAGGGGAAGCTGTCCCAGCGCGGTCATGCCTGCCAACATCCCCTTGGCATCGACCAGACGCGCGGTGAGCTGCGAATGTTGGCTCTCGCCCTCGATGTGCAAACCGACCTGCACGTCGACGCCTTCCGAGGCGAAGCTCGGAGCGGACGAGCCCAGCACTCCCTTGTTGCTCCGAATCGCGGCACGTAGCTGGTCGGTCCACACCACGAGATCGATGTCGGGGGGCGGGAGATCGCTGGCCGCCGGGGCGTGCGCGCGGTGCTCGACGAGGTCTTCGCGGCCGAGAATGACGCGCGCGCGAAGCGTGCCGCCCACATCGGACAGGAAGGCAATCGCGAGCGGGACCTGCTTGCGCAGCTGATCGAGCTGAACGGTGGTTTCGAGCTGGAGCTTGCCCGCGGCCCCCTTCCACGAAGATGCGCGCAACATGGGCCCGCCGAGCTTGGCATCGACGGCCGTCGCAGTCATGGATCCCAGCTCGCCGATCCGAACGTCTGCGCCGCCGGAGAAAACGCGGTCGTCGACGGCCGCTTCGACCTGCGCATGGACGCCCGAAAGCCCCGCGAAGCTCGCCCCCTCGAGGGTAAGTCGGGCGTGGCCTCGCTCCTTGTTGCCCTGCAGATCGGCGTCGACGTCGAAGCTGAGCTTTCCCTCCACGGCCACGCCGGGCAAAAGGACCTTGGCGAGCCTCTTGAGATCAGAGCCCTTCGACGAAACGTGCGCGCGCAGCCCCGAGGGTGACACGGTGAGCGATCCCGTGATCGGCCCGCCCGCACCCTCCACGACGATATCTCTCAGCTCGATGAGATTGTCGGCCACCTCGACCGATCCGACCTTGCCGGACAGAGCGACGCCCTCGCGCTCGGCACGGACCTCGATGCCCGCCAGCTTCGCGCCGCCGGGTCGCGGCTCGATCGATGCCTTCGCGGTGAGGCTCGTCGCGTTGTCGCCGGAGCCCGTCGCGGTAACCGTCGGACGGGAGAGAGGACCTTGCGCCGACCCTTCCACCGCGGGAAAATAGAGCGGCCCCACCTGCAGGCGCTGGCCCTTGAGCGACGCGGCCACGGCAAGACGGCTGAAGGGCCCGCGCAGTGAGCCGCTGATGTTTCCTTGCTCGAGCTCGATTCCCGACCGCGCAAAATGCGCAACGGTCGCGTCAACGTGCGCATCCATCGCACCGCCGGTGATGTGCCCCTTGGCGTGCCATCGAGCTTGACCGCTGCCGACGACGGCAAGCCAGGGAATGCGCGAGATCTCGGCCGCTCGCGCCGTCCAGTCGATGGCCACGACGGGCTCGCCGCCCTCGGCGATACGAACGTCGTAGTCGATCTGCGATG
>JBBSDY010000689.1:0-2947 GCA_038240245.1 Polyangiales bacterium | reverse complement strand
CGCTCGGCCTCACCGAGCGCCTCGAGCTCGATGCGGCGCTGCCGGTGACGCTGGGGCGCACCGGAACCGGCATCTCGGCCTTGACCTCGCAAACGCCTTCTTCGTTGCCCCTCACGACGATTCGTGACGCGCGTCTGGGCGCCACCTTCAGCTTGGCCCCCCGCACGCGCGAGTTTCCCGGCGAAGCCTTCGGCGTCGCCGCCCGATTCGAGCTGGGCTTGCCCACCGGGGACGAGACGTCTTTTGCGGGCGATCGCTCCTTCGTGACAATCCCCAGCTTCGCCGCCGACTTTCGAGGGGGCGCCTTCATGGCCGCGGGCGAGCTCGGCGCCCGTCTTCGTCAGACCGCCGACCTCGCCGGTAGCCGGGTGGGATCCGAAGTCGTGATCGCCTTCGGAGTCGGCGCCGAGCTGCGCGATGGCGACAAGCTCAGCATGCACCTCGAAGCGATGGCCCTTCCGACGCTCGTCAAACAAAACGAGCTCGGCCTCGATCTCGCGACCGGCAAGCGCATTGCCACCGGCAGCCGGCCGCCGCTGGTGCCCGCCGAGTGGCAAGCGTCGGTTCGTTCGGCCGAGCTGATGGATGGCGATCTCTCGGCAAGCGTGGGCGTGGGCACCTCGCTCGGCCTGACCGGTGAATCAGGGATCACCACGCCCAGCGTCAGGCTGATCTTTGCGATTCGCTACGCGCCGCTCGGCCGAGTCAAGACTGCGGAGTGAGCCTCAGAAAACGCGTTCGGTGACGAAGATGGTGTCGCCCGATTGCAGGGGGATGTCGGGGAGCGAGCCGTCGGTGATGGCATCGACCGAAAGAATGAGCGTGCGCGCCTGCGGGCCGTTCTTGCGCGTCAGGTTGACGCGATCGCGGTTGGCGATGTTGTTGAAGCCGCCGGCCTGGGAGATGGCCTGAATGAGCGTGAAACCCGGGGTGAGCGGGAAAGAGCCCGGCTTTTGCACCTGCCCGAGAACGACGACACGCTTGGAGTTGTACTCCTTGATGTCGACCGCCACGCTGGGATCGCGGAGCACGTCGCCCGCGACGAGCTTTTTGCGGACCAGATCGGCGATCTCCTGCGGCTCGAGCCCGGCCACCTGCACGCGATGGATGTACGGAAGATCGACGGAGCCGTCGGGAGCCACGCGAAAGTCCTTGGGCAGCTTGTCCTCGCCGACGATGGTGAGCGAGAAGACGTCGCCCGCACCGATGGTCGTGCTCTCCACGGGGGGGGGCAGGTTGATCCGGGACCTGGGCCGCCCACCACAGCCAAAAAGGGCCGTCGCGAAGACGACGAAGACAGCGATCAGTCGGACGAAGCGATGCATTGGGACAACCATGGCGCAGACGCTCTCTAGCAAATCCTTTGGTCGCGCGCGGCCCCGTGGGCGTTCAGATTAGAGAAACCAGCGGACGCCGATGAATGCCTCGAAACGTTTCCACTGGAGGTTGTCGGGCGGGTTGGTGGTGCCGATGTGCACGTCGGTGAGGTTCGCCGTATAGCGCAGGGTGGTGTTGATGCCGACCGAGTCGGCCACCCGGTACTCGCCGAAAAGCGTGCCACTGGGTCGCAGTGTCGTGAACGCATTGTTCACCGCCACGCGGTTGGCGTTGTAAATGGTGGGATATTCGATGGCCGCGATTCCCGCATCGCCCACCAAAAGGAAGCGTCCGCCAAAGAAGTACGACAAGTTGATGTAACCGCGATCACTGGTGTAGTAGTCGCCGAGGTAGCTGTTGAAGAAGTCGCGGCTGTAGCCGATGGCGAGCGACGAGAGGGTGAGCGTTGCAGCGGCAGGATCGAGCCCAGGGTTGGGCGTGATGTACCAGCGCAGCTCGGCCTGTGCGATGGGCGCATCGAACTGCTGGGCATTGGTTCCCTGATAGAAGCTTGCGCCCCAGCCGACCATGGCGAGCAGAGAAAACGAGGGGGTGACCAGGCCGTTCAGGCCGATGCGCGCGCGGATGGGATCGGAATTGAGCTGCCCGGCCGCGGGGTTGTTGTTGTAGCGAAGAAAGGTCGCGCTGGCGTCGTAGAGAAATGCCGTGCGGGGAAGAAACCGCCACCTGCCGCGGGTGTTGATCTGGTTGTAGGCGTTGCTGAGGTTACGAAACTCTTGCTGCTCGAAATACGTCAGACCGTATTCGTAGCCCAGGCGCCAGTCGAACATCCCGCCGCCCGGAGCCCAGACGATGCCGCCTCCGAAGCGGGCGGTGATGCGGTTGTAGTTGAAGTCGGGGTCTTGCGAAGGCTGCACCGAGCGCAAGAAGTCGGCGAAGATGTCGGCGCCCCACGGCCGGCCGGGCAGGATGGTCAGCTGGAGGTTGCCGAGCGCTCCGACGTTGCGCTGCTTGGTCACGGCGTCGGAGTCGGCGCTCCTGGTCGCAATGAACTCGTTGTAGCTGGCTGCAACGCCGGCTCGAAATCCGACCTTGGGGGGCTCGGGCGAGCCGCCACCCTCGCCTTCGCGTCGCTGCGGGCTCAGGGTAGAAAGGCTGAACGACGGGACGATTCGCAGACGCAAAACGGGAATGGGGTTCTCGTCGTCGGCGCGCAGAAAATAGTTGCTGTCGTAACCAAACTCCGCACCGATGCCGGGGTGCAGCTCGAGATCACCGGTGCGGATGCCCATTCCCTCGCTGTAGCGACGATCCTTGAGCCAGACCTGATCTTGCGCGAGCGCAACGGACGAGGAACAGAGGCCTAAGGCGATTACCGCGCTAGTAAGTCCGGTGAGTTTCATCATCCCCTAGGGAGTCTTTAGGCAGAGAAAGGAGCGTCGTATCACAACGGGGAAGTCGTCGTCAGCGGGAAACTCGGACGATGACCGGTCTAACTCGTCTAACTCAACGGATGGGGCTCGCCGGCGTCGGAGGCTCGCTGACGACCGGGGGCACGCTGATGATGGGATTCTCCGGGTAAGCGGAGGGATCTTCCGTCGGCAGGTTG
>JBBSDY010000688.1:0-2954 GCA_038240245.1 Polyangiales bacterium | reverse complement strand
TAATCGTCATGCCCGAACCGAATGAACGCCTGCTTCGTGAAATCGCCCGCCGGCGCACGTTTGCCATCATCTCCCATCCCGACGCGGGCAAAACGACGCTGACCGAAAAGCTCTTACTCTACGGAGGAGCGATCCACCTGGCGGGATCGGTCAAGCAACGGCGGCGCGAGCGCGCCACCACCAGCGACTGGATGACGATGGAGCGCGAGCGCGGGATCTCCATCTCCACCAGCGTGCTGCAGTTCACCTACCGAGACCGGCACATGAACCTGCTCGACACGCCGGGCCACAACGACTTCAGCGAGGACACCTACCGCACCCTCGCGGCGGCCGACTGCGCGGTCATGCTCGTCGACAGCGGCAAGGGCGTCGAGGCCCAGACCATCAAGCTGTTCGAGGTCTGCCGCATGCGCAAGATCCCCATCGTGACGTTCATCAACAAGATGGACCGCGATGGCCACGACCCCATCGATCTCATGGACGAGATCGAACGAATCCTGGGCATTCCGTGCAGCCCCATCAACTGGCCCATCGGCGCGGGCAAGCGATTTCAAGGCGTCTTCGACCGCCAAAGGCGCGAGCTGATGCGCTTCGTCGAGTCGAGCTACGGATCGCGAAAGGCCGAGAGCGAGATCGTGCGGCTCGACGATCCCGCGTTCATCGAAACCGTCGGCGAAACGGCCCATCAGCAGCTTTTGGCCGAGCTCGAGCTGCTCGACGTGGCCGGCAATGCATTCGACCTCGCTCGTTTTCGCGCCGGCGAGATCACCCCGGTGTTCTTCGGCAGTGCCATGAACAACTTCGGCGTCGAGCCCTTTCTCGATCGCTTCATCGACTTCGCGCCCCCTCCCCTCGCCCGCGCGACGACGGGGGGCGTGGTCGAGCCCACCTCGTCCGAATTTACGGCGTTCGTCTTCAAGATCCAGGCGAACATGGACCAAAAGCACCGCGATCGCATCGCCTTCACCCGCATCTGCTCGGGGCGTTTCGAGCGCGGGATGATCGTGAGGCACGTGCGGACGGGCCGGTCGCTCACCCTCAGCCGATCGCTCCAGTTTTTGGCCCAGGAGCGCACCGAGGTCGAGGAAGCCTTCGCTGGCGATATCCTGGGCCTGTGGGACGCGGGCGTGCTGCGCATCGGCGACACGCTGAGCCAGGACACGGCGGTCGAGTTCGATGGCATCCCGCGGTTTTCACCCGAGCACTTCATGCGCGTGCGCCTCACCGACACGCTCAATCGCAAGCAGCTGAAGAAGGGCCTCGACCAGCTCTCCGAAGAGGGAGCCGTGCAGGTGTTCTTCGATCCCAAGACCCTCGAGCGCGATCCCATCCTCGGGGCGGTCGGTGTGCTGCAGTTCGAGGTGGTCGCGCACCGGCTCAAGGCCGAGTATGGCGTCGCCGTGGCCTTCGATAGCCTCCCTTACAACCACGCGCGCTGGGTCACGGGAGCCGGCTTCGAGCCCGGTGCCTTCGAGCAAAAAGCCTATGGTCGCGTCAAATGCCTGGTCGACGTCGAGGGCCGTCCTCTGGTGCTCTTTGGCGACCAGTGGGCGATGGCGCGAACGACCGAAGAGCACCCCGAGCTGCAGTTCATCGCCGCCGTTCAGCCCGCTCGAACCTCGCGGGCTTAGCCATCACCCTTCGTGTACTTGTTGAAGTGAGAGTGGCCTTGACAGTGTGGGTGAGTTCGTGCGACCCGTGTAAATGGGGTGAAACTGCCCCCTTTTGCAGGGATCGTGCTTCATGAGCAGTGGTCGTAAAGGAAAAGCTTTCTCCTTCGAATTCTTTCCCCCCAAGGGCGAGCAGGGCGCCACGCGATTGAGCGAGACCGTCCGCCTGCTGGCGCCGCTTCGACCGCACTACGTCTCGGTGACGTTCGGGGCCGGCGGAAGCACCCGCGACGGCACCTACCAGGCCGCCCGCCACATCCAGGAGACGACCGGGATCACCGTGATTCCTCACCTGTCCTGCCTCGGCGTCAGCCGTCAGGAGCTCGAGGCCACTCTCGAGCGCTATCGTTCTCTCGGGGTGCGTCGCATCGTCGCCTTGCGCGGCGACAAGCCCAAGGACGGAACGAGCGTGCCTCCGGGCCCTTTCAAGTACGCCAACGAGCTGGTCGAATTCGTTCGCAAGGTCGGCGGATTCTCGATGACCGTGGGGTGCTACCCCGAGTTTCATCCCGAGAGCCCCGATCCGCAGACCGACATCAAGAACTTCGTGCGCAAGGTGCAGGCGGGGGCCGACGAGGCGATCACGCAATATTTCTTCAACAACGACGCTTATTACGCCTTCGTCGAGAACGTGACGCGCCTGGGGGTCGACATCCCCATCATCGCGGGGCTCATGCCCATCACCGACTTCAAGCAGATTGCTCGCTTCTCGGCCTTCTGCGGCGCCGACATTCCGGCCTGGATTCGAAAGCGCATGGAGTCGTTTGCCAGCGATCCCCCCTCCCAGAAGGCGTTCGGCATCGAGATCGCCACGCGCCAGGCCGAAGACCTTTTGCGGCACGGCGCGCCGGGCATCCATTTCTACACGCTGAACAAGGCCGAGGCCACGCTGCGCGTCTGGAAGAACCTCGGGCTCTTCCCTGCCCCGCGCGAGCTCGGCCCCGAAGCGCCCCGCGTCACCGCGATCTAGCGCGCGACCATCAAGAACCCCTCGCCGCCGACCGCTGGCCAGCGAAGCGACGGATCGGGAATGGTGATCCGCGTGGCGGCGAGCGTCTGCCGTCCGCCGCGGGCAATCGGGAATTTCTTGGTCGATCCGAAGGCGCGCAGTTGCACCTCGCCGCGGGCGTCGGGCGACCCGCCCACCAGGAGCGTGGTGTACGTCCCGTCACGAAGGCCGGCAAAGGCCACCGATTTGCCGCTCGAGCGCGAATCGGTTGGCGTGAAGGGCGAGAACACCGAGCCCCCGGGCGAGACGACGAATACGGTGGGGCAGCGCTCGCC
>JBBSDY010000687.1:0-2967 GCA_038240245.1 Polyangiales bacterium | reverse complement strand
GAGCTCCACATCCGGCGTCGGCACGTCGCGACGCAAACGTCGAAACTCGATCGACACGCGGATCGCCACGCCGAACAAGAAGGATTGCTCGCTACCCCGCTCGATCACCGAAAGACGCCGGCTCACCACCAAGAACACCTGCTGGGCGGCATCCTCGACGTCGGATGCTTGGACGCCGAGCCGCCGGAGCAGACGCCAGAGCCATGCGAAGTGCGCGTCGGCGATGGCCGAGAGGCGGGCCTGCGCAGCAGCGTCCAGGGCGACCGGCTGCTCGGGCTGCGGGTAGGAGCTCTCGAGCGTTTGAGTCACCACCACTCCCCCATGATGAAACAATGGACGGTTTGGGATCACAAAAAGCGCGACCGGCGGCGCGACCGTGCTCGCCCAGGGCAGGCTCGCTGGACAAAAAGCGCTGGCATATCGCGTCACTGCAGTCCCCTGGCGCGTCCGGCCCGACGGCACGCGCCGAGCCCGACGAAAAGAGCCAACACGATCATCGCGTTCATCCCCGAACGAGCAGCGCCAACGCGGCAGCCACAGCCTGCCTGGTCGGCGGCACCACCGGCAGACTGCGCGGTCGATCCGGCGCTCTGGCCCTGGCCCGTGTCGCCGCCCGCTGAGCCGCCCGTCCCCTGGGCCACATTCGATCCGCCCGAGCCGGTCGCGCCACCGGAACCGGTCGCGCCGCCCTTCCCGGTGGCGCCACCCGAGCCCCCAGCCATGGCCGCGTCGCCACCTCCGGCATCGGGCCCCGGTCCCCCCTTTCCGGTCTCGTAGCAACCGCGATCGAAACCAGCGCCCTGGGGGCGCGGCTTGTTTTCGATGTCCAGCTTCGGCGCGAGCTTCGTGCTCAACGTGTCGAGCCCCGAGTCGAGCGCCGGAGATGCAGTGGCGAGCGCGAGCTTGCGGCCCGCGACATCCGCGAAGAGCGCGGCGGGATCCGGCGCTGTCTCGTGCCCCGAAGCGGCGCCACCCGAGTAGCTCGACACGAAGTTGTAGTCGTGCACGAGCCCCGTGACCGCCTGGATCTCGAGACCGGCCCCCTTGGAGTAAAGAATGTTGTTGAACACCACGTTGTTGTTGGCGCCGTCGGCCACCTGCAATGCCGCACGCGATCCATCGGGGCTGAAGATGGTGTTGTTGACGATGAGGTTGTCGTGCGAGGCCTCTGCGCCATCGCCCTGAAAGAGCGTGATCCCTCCTTTTGTGCAGTCGTAAGCGAGGTTGTTCTGCAGAACACCGCGAATGACGCCGTCGAGATTGAACCCGGCTGATCCGCAGCCGTGAACGACGTTGGCCTCGATGAGCCAGTTGGAGATGAGACCATCGCCGCCGGTCGACAGATCGGCGTTGATCTGAATACAGTTGACGCCGACGTCGTGGGCGAGGTTGCGCCGGATGATCGGGTTGTCGGCGGCATTGGAGACGTAGATGCCGTGCTCGCTGTTGTTGTCGACCTCGTTGTCTTGAATGGTGAGGTTCAAGGCAAAGCCGCTGAAGATGCCGTCGTGCCTTCCGTGCGCAACCGGGCCACCGTTGTGGTGGCTATGGTTGTTTTGGATGAGGACGTCCCGGGCGTCGGACCCGTCGTCCTTGTTCCCGAGGATGGCGATCCCCGAACGCGGGGCGCCGGAAACCTCGAAGCCATCGACAGTCACGTAGCTGCACGAGCTCAGTTGCACGAAGTCTTGATCGTCCACGCCCTGACCGGCGGCATTGATCTTGGCGCCGCCCTTGGTCTGCGACTTGAAGACGATGCGGGCGGCCGGCGTGCCGCTGGTGTCGCTGCACGCGAAGCCGGCGTAGGTGCCGTCCACGGCGGTGACGGTGTCGCCCGCGGTCACTGTTTCGGCCGCGTGTTGGAGCGTCTTCCAGGGCGCCGCGGTGCTCCCCGCAGCCTTGTCGTCGCCCCCCGGTCCGACGAAGTAGTCCATGTCGTACCTGTCCCTTCGCGAGGGTGCGACCTTACACTCGACCCCTCAATGAGACGTCTTGGCCCCGACGCGACCGGCGAGGCACGCCTTTGGTCCGCCGTGGACGGTGGCTCAACGGGTAATCCGTGCGCAGACGCCTCCGGCCCCGGTGTTGCAGACAGTCCCTGCGAGCGCGCCTCACCGAGCTGGGGGGCAAAAGATGACACTTCCTTCACAAGGACTCTGGCTGTCGCGCTTTTCGATGCAAAGGCCCGATCACGAGATCGAGCAAGAGCGCGCGCTGGCGTGGCTCGCGGCCGCGCACGTCACTTCGGAATGTGCTCTTCGTTCCCTGGAGGATCGCGAGAAGGAAGCTTTCGCGGCGCGCATCGAGGCTGCCTTGCAGCGATGCGCGTGCGGCCCGCGCTCGATCGGAATGCGCGGCCACAGCGTGCCCGACGTCGGACGAACGGACTGGGACGCCATGCAGATCTACGATGTGACGCGCCACCCGCGGGGAAAGGGGGCGGGCGCGAGGGCCGATTTCTTCCGCAAGATCGTGACGGCGTACTTCGAGCGAGAATACGAGCGCGAATCGGCTGCCCCCGGCGACTTGATCCACGTCACCTGCACGGGGTACACGGCGCCGAGCGGTGCGCAGGAGATCGTCGACAGCCGCGGTTGGGGCGCGCTCACCCGCGTCACTCACGCCTACCACATGGGCTGCTACGCGGCCTTTCCCGCGCTGCGCATTGCCGCAGGTCACTTGATGCTGCCCTCCGCTTTGGGATCCAGTAGCGCAGAGCCCCGCGTCGACATTGCTCACACCGAGCTGTGCTCGCTGCATCTCGATCCGAGCAACCATTCGCTCGAGCAGCTCGTCGTACAGAGCCTCTTCGCCGATGGCTTCATCCGGTACTCGCTCGGGACCGACGCCGTCGGCCCTCGCCTTCGGGTGCTCGCCCTCGCCGAACGAACGCTACCCGAGTCGCGCCATGCCATGACGTGGGCGCTGTCCGACATCGGGATGCAGATGACGCTTTCGCGCGACGTT
>JBBSDY010000686.1:0-2977 GCA_038240245.1 Polyangiales bacterium | reverse complement strand
GGGTCAAGAGCAGATCGCCAGCAAGAACGCTGACCGCGTTGCCCCAGACCTTGCGCGCCGCCGGAAGTCCCCGGCGCTCGGGGCTGTCGTCGATGACGTCGTCGTGCAGCAGGGTCGCCGAATGAACGAGCTCGGCCACCACCGCAAGCTCGCGCGCGGCCTCGGGGACGGCGCCGAAACAGGCCGCGGAAAGCAGGACCGTGAGAGGCCTGATTCGCTTGCCGCCGGCGGCGACGAGGTGCCTGGCCGCCTCGGTGGCCGGCTTTTCGCCCCCTGCCGAAGCCGCTTCGAGCTGGGCCTCGAGGTAGGCGAGCTCCGAGGAAAAGACCCCCTGGATGTGCAAAAAGCGTTGTTTCAGCCGGGGGCCGGGGCCGACCATGTCGGCGGTCTCGCTCAGCAAATCGAGGGCGGTCGCCGTGGCTAGGAGAGGCATCCCGGGTCCTGGTTTTCCCCAAACGGGCCGTTCGTATCGTTCAAAACGATTTGAACTATGCAAAGCAAGCCGCCGGCGTCAAGCCCGGCAGGCAACGGTCGGGAGTGCTATGCCAGCGGGCATGGTGCGAACCGCTGGCGAAGTCGAAGCCCGACGACGCGGGCGTCGCAGGGTCATGACCGCGTATTACGCCACGGTGGCGGCGTTCATTTTGCTCGCCGCCGGCAATGTGACCTACCAAGTGTGGGCGCCCGTGTTCCGGCACTACCCCGAGATCGACTGTCGGACGGGGCTCGCGAATCTGTCGCAGGCGGTCGATCGGGCGCGCCAGGCGGCTAGCGGCGTTTCCGAGGCCGGCGAAGATGCAGCCCTGGCTCAGTTCCGAAGCTCCCTTTCCCCCGAGTGGGACCAGCACGATGCCATCCGCGCGGCGTGCGGTCGGACCGACGAGCAGGCGAGTCTACTCGACGTTGTCGAGCGGTTGAGGTACGCCGAAGAGCGCGCCGTACGACGCGAAGTCAGCGATCTGGCCCCCCTGCGTCGCAGAGCGGGGCAGATCTCGGCCAACCAACCCTAAATGACCAATCCTGCCGAGACTCCTCCGGAGCCCCCTCCCACCTTCGAAGTTCTGTCCCTTTCGCGCGAAACGCTCGATGCGCTCACCGCGATGGGCTACACGCATCCCACCCCGGTGCAGCGCGCGGTCTTCGACCCGGCAGTGCGGGGTCTCGACCTGGTCGTGCAGGCGCGCACCGGAACGGGCAAGACCGCCGCCTTCGGGCTGCCCATCATCGAGACGGTGGTGCGCCGCACCGTGGCCAAGGTGCAGGTGCTCATTCTGTGCCCCACGCGCGAGCTGGCGCTGCAGGTGTGCGGCGAGCTCGAACGCCTTGGCCGCCTGCGCAACATCAAGCCCATCGCCATTTATGGCGGCGCACCCATGGGCCGTCAGGTCGACGCGCTCGCCACGGGCGCCCAGGTCGTCGTGGGCACACCGGGGCGTGTCCTCGACCACTTGCAGCGCGGCACCCTCGACGCCACCGAGATTCGCATGCTGGTGCTCGACGAGGCCGACGAAATGCTCTCCATGGGTTTCGAGCGCGAGCTGTCGAGCATCCTCGAGCGCCTTCCCAAGAGCCGGCAGACACTCCTCTTCTCGGCCACCATTCCCCCCGACATCGACCGCATCGCGCGCGAGCGGCTGCGCGAGCCCGAGTTCATCACGCTCTCGGGCGACCACGTGGGTGCGCTCGAGGTCAATCACTACGTCTACTTCTCGCGCGGCGACAAGCTCGCGGCGCTGATCCGCATCCTCGAGGTCGAAAATCCCGAGAGCGCGATCATCTTCTCCAACACCAAGGCCGACACCGAGCGCGTGGCCGAGGCGCTCGAGCGCCAGGGCTTCGGCGCGGCGTGGCTCAACGGCGATCTGCCGCAGGGCGAGCGCGAGCAGGTCATGTCGCGCACACGCGAGGGCAAGCTGCGCTTTCTGGTGGCCACCGACGTCGCAGCTCGCGGCATCGACATCTCTCACCTCACGCACGTCATCAACTACGATCTTCCCGACAACGCCGAACGTTACGTGCACCGCACCGGGCGAACGGGACGCGCGGGCCGCACGGGCACGGCGATTTCGATCATCGCTCCCAAGGACATCGGCAATCTGTACCTGCTGCGGCTGACGTACAAGATTCGCCCCATCGAGAAGCAGCTCCCCAGCGCTGGGGAGCTGAAGACGCGCGAGGAAGCCGATCTCGTGCAGATGCTCGCCGACGCGTTTCTCGGCACCGACGTTCACCCCGACGATCTTGCCCTGGCCAGGCGCCTGGTGTCACACGATTCTGCCGAGCACATCATCGCGGGGCTGCTTCGCGATCACCTGGGGGCCCGGCCCGAGGCCGTCGAGCAAGCCGCTGCAGCACGTCGCTCGAAGACGACCGTGGCCATCCCGACTCCTGCCGCGGCGCCGCCCGCCCCGCGAAGAGCCGCAGCGATCGTACCGGCCAAAGAGCCCGCGCGCATCGAGCGCGTGGCCTCGTCGCCGGCCGTCGAAGGCGTCAGCGCCAGGACCGCCATCCCAACCATCGACGTTGGTCGTGAGCCACGCCGCGCGCGTGTCAAGCGAGAAAAGCCTTTGCGAGCGCCCGAGCCGGACGAGGACGAGCTGCGCGTGAAGTGGGTGGAAGAGCCACAAGCGGCCGCGAACGATCCGAGCTTCGCCGAGATCTTCGTGAACCTTGGGCACCGCGACGGCATCGGCGCCGCCGACTTTCAACGGGTGCTCACCGAGCTCGCTCACATTTCGCGCGCAGAAACCGGGAGAATTCGCATTCGCGATCGCAGCTCGTTCGTCTCGGTCAAGCGTGAGCTTCTCGAGAAAGCCGTCACCGTGCTCAATGGCGCGAGCATCCTCGGCAAGGTGGCCCAGGCCGAGCCGGCACGATCACGTTCTGGGCGAACGTCAAGTCCGAACGACGGTTGATCGAAAGACGGCGACGACGCCGTTGCGTGAGATCGGAAGAGCGTCGTGTAGGGAAAGAGTGT
>JBBSDY010000685.1:0-2994 GCA_038240245.1 Polyangiales bacterium | reverse complement strand
GAGGCGTCGCCCACCGCCTCGATACGCCGACGTGCGCATAGCCTGCTCGCCGAGCTCAGTCGCACGCTGCAGGACGATGACCGAATTCATCTGGTAGGGCATTCCACCGGGGGCCTCGATGCGCGCCTGGTGGCGTGCAAGACGAGCATGCTCGGTGATTCGCGGCTGACGGGATACCGCGAGAAGATCCGCTCGGTCACCACGATGAACACGCCCCACTACGGGACGCCGCTGGCGAGCTTCTTCGCGACGGTCTCGGGGCAGCGCCTCCTTTACGCGCTCTCTGCGCTCACGGTGACCGCGCTTCGATTCGGCGCGCCGCCCCTGGCCCTCACCTCGTCGCTGGTTGCCGCGTTCGGTCGAATCGATCGCGCTTTCGGGCTCGAGGTCAAGTTGCTCAATCGGATCACCGACACCATCGTGGGTGCGCTCGACGATGCGTCGAGCCGCGATCTGCGGGCGTACCTGGCCGGGCTGCGCGACGACCAGGGAGGCATCCTGCAGCTTTCTCCGGAGTCGATGGACCTGTTCTCCCTCAGCGTGGAGGACAACGCTGACGTCTACTACCAGTCGACGGCTTCGTATGCGCCCTCGCCAGGTGTGCGGCACTGGGCGCGCTCGCTGGCGTCACCGTGGACGAGTCCCTCCGCCACCATCTTCACCACCCTCTACCAGCTGACTGCAATGCGGCACCGGATGTACCCCTGCGAGCCAACGAGCACAGAGTGGAATCGGATCCTCATCGATCGGCTGGGCCAGGTGCCGCCCCCGCTGGCGAGCGACGGGATCGTACCGTTCCGCTCCCAACTTTGGGGCGAGCTGGTCTGGGCCGGACAGGGCGATCACCTCGACGTGGTCGGTCACTTCGCCGGAAGCCGGCGCGGCGATGAGCACGTCGACTGGCTCAGCTCGGGCGCCAAATTCGACGGCGCTCGGTTCGACGCTCTGGTCGACGCGATTGCCAAGGGCATACTCGCCTCCGACCGCTAGCCCTCGCTGCGCCGTCCGGGGCTCCAGTCGGCGATCTTGTCGGTGCGCGTTTCTAAAAACCGGGCGAGCCGGAAAAAATCGGAGCCGTGGCGGATGTAACGAATGTCCGTCTTCAGGTTGGCCGGATCGATGAGGTCCTTGAATGGAACGTAGGTGAGGTCGAGCTGCCCCCCGGCGCTCACCATGTAGCCGTCGAGGTTCTCTTCGACGAGCGCCCGGTAAGCGCCGATGCCGAGCTGGCTCCCCAACATCACGTCGAACGCATGCGGGGGAGCCGAGCGCGACTCGTACCCGAGCTGCACCCCGGTGAGCTTCTTGTGGCGCCCCGTGCGAGCGTGGTAGCGCTCCATCGCCATCTCGGCCACGGTGCCCGCCAGGTTGATACGGCCAAGCGACAAGTGCCCGTGCTCGTCGCGCGGCAGGTTTTTCAGCGATGATTCCGGCAGGAGCTCGGACAGGCCTTCGGCGAGCACGACCGCGCCATAGTGCTTGTCGCGGCGCTCGCGGGTGATGATCAAGTTGACGACCTTGTCGACCAGGGCGTCGAGGTTGAGACGCCGCTCCTTCTTGACGACACCGTTCTCGTCGGCGGTTTCTTCGATGAGCCCGATGGAGTCGTCGACATCCTCGGTCGCAATGATGAGATTGGCCTCGCCAGCGATGCCCACGCCGTACGAGAGCCAGCCGGCCTTGCGCCCCATCGTCTGCACGATGAAGTAGCTGCCGGTGGCCATGGCGTCGGCGCGAAGATTTTGCACCTCTTTGGCCATGACGTCGACGGCCGTGAAAAAACCGACGGTGAAGTCGATACCCTTGTAGTCGTTGTCGATGGTCTTGGGCAGGTGGATGACCTGAAACTTGCGCGACGAGGCGGGCAGCCTCTGCTGGAACATGTAGAGATAGTTGGCCGTCTTGAGCGTGTCGTCACCGCCGATGGAGATGAGGGCGTCGATCTCGAGATCGACCATCGCGTGGTAGACATTGCGAAGGCGCGCCGCCTTTTCGGGGTGGGCGAGGTCGGCTTCGGTTTCGATGGACTTGCCGGGGTTCGCGCGCGCCGTGCCGATGATGATTCCGCGTGAGTTGCGCAACCCGCGCAGATCTCGTTCGGTGAACGAGCGGTAGTGGGTGTCCGGCAAGAGGCGGTTCGTTTGCGCGTTGTAATCCTGCAAGCTCGAATAACCGTGAAAGAAACCGACCACCTGACGATCATCTTCCAAGAACGAGATGGCGGCCGTGGAGATGACCGCGTTGGCGGCAGGAGCGGGGCCGCCCGAAAATACGATGCCCACGCGCCGAATGTGATCGCCCTTGGGTGAGGTTTGTTTCGTCGACATCTTTCGAATTCCTGGGTCTGTCCGACGTTTGCACCCCGTTGTTTCGTGTGTCAACCGCGAATGCACCGTACTACCAATGAACTCCGGCAATTGACGATTGGATCTGGCTGGATTGGCCCCGGTCCTATTTGTGAGTAACAAGTTGATAGACGACCTGATATCGTCATAAGTCGCCCATGCGGCAAGGGGAGCGATCCGAGATCCTTAAACGCGCCGTGCAAGGGCGCTTCGAGTCCGAGCTCGCCGCCGCACTGCGCCGAAGACTTCCCTCGGAGGGCAAAGTCGCCGGTGCGTTGCGGGCCTTGTTCCCGTTCAGCGCCAGCCTTCGCAGCATGGCGGCCGAAGCAGCGCTCGTACTCGCACGTCGCGGCTCGTTCGATCGCGAGCTCTATGCGAGCATCGTCCGCGCGCTCGCCGAAAGTGGAGACAAACGAGCGGGGGCGCTCATCAGAGGGGCTCTCGCCACCGAGGAGGCGGGCGGGCTCGCCACGCTTTCGGCGGCTTGCTTCTCCGACGATCCTACGCTCGGACCGCCGCTCGCCAAGGTCGCGGGCAGTCGCCATGCGCACCTCGCTTTCGGTGCCGAGGTGGCGCGCATGGCGCGTGGTGAATCGAGCGGGGCGCACCTGTCGGCGCTGGCGCCCAAGATCAAAGAGAGTCACCGCAT
>JBBSDY010000684.1:0-2996 GCA_038240245.1 Polyangiales bacterium | reverse complement strand
TGGTGGGCGCTGGCGGCATGGGGCGTCAGTGGGGAAAGAATCTCAAGGCCTGCGACGAGACCGAGCTCGTCGGGTGGATCGACATTCACCCCGGCGCAGCCGCGAAGGCGGCTGCCAAGCTCGAACTGCCCGGCATTTTCACGGGCACCGATCTGGGCGACGGCATCACCGCTGCCCGGCCCGATTTCGTGGTGGACGTCACCATTCCCGAGGCGCACCACGACGTCACCCTGGCCGCGCTGGCCTCGGGGCTGCCGGTCATTGGTGAGAAACCGATGGCCGACACCATGGAGCGCGCGCGTGCGATGGTGGCGGCCTCTGAAAAGGCCAAGAAGCTCTACATGGTGAGTCAGAGCCGGCGCTACAACAACAACCTGTCCGCTCTTCGCAGGGTCATCGTCGCCGAGATCGGCGTGCTCGGAATCCTGAACTCAGATTTTTACATCGGCGCCCACTTCGGTGGATTTCGGGACGCCATGAAGAGCCCGCTCCTCGTCGACATGGCCATCCACACCTTCGATGCTGCCCGCTACCTGTCGGGCGCCGATCCGGTGGCAGTCTACTGCGAGGAGTTCAACCCACCGTGGAGCTGGTACCAGGGCAACGCCGGGGCAAACGTCATCTTCGAGATGACAGGCGGCCTCCGCTATACGTACCGCGGGAGCTGGTGCTCCGAAGGCGGTCACACGTCGTGGGAAGGCGAGTGGCGCGCGGTGGGCCCCAAGGGAACCGCACTGTGGAATGGAACGACCGCACCGATCGCCCACATCGTGAAAGAACCTGGCGAGTTTCACTCCAAGAGCGAGGCTGTCGAGGGGACCGTCGAGGCGGGCCACGAAGGAATTGCTGCATCGCTGCGCGACTTCTTGCGCGCGCTCGACACTGGGCAGCCCCCCATGGGTGAATGCCACGACAACATCAAGAGCCTGGCCATGGTCTTCGGCGCCCTCGAATCCGCGAGCAAGCGGCAGCGCGTCACGATCACGGTCTAGCCCTGTCGGACGGCGGGTAGATCGACTACACTGCTGGTCATGCCGGACGCGAGAATTTGCACGCGTGCGGGGGCATTTGCCGTCTCGATGTCGCTTCTCTCGAGCGCGCCCGGCGACGTTCGTGGCCAGACGCCGCGCAGCGCCGCAAGCGCGGTGTCGTTCCGCGAGACCGCTCGTCCCATCCTCGCCCAATACTGCTTCGAGTGCCACGGACCGAAGAAGCAGGAGTCGGGGCTCAATCTTGCCTCGTTCCAGGACGACGCCGCGGTCCTCGCCGCGAAGACGAAATGGAAAGACATCTGGCAAAAGGTCGATACCCATCAGATGCCGCCGGCAGGCAGTCCCGAGCCGAGCGCCGCCGAACGAGCAAAGCTCACCGGCTACATCGAATCGACCCTCTCCAAGATCGACGGCCACGGCGCCGAGGACCCGGGGCGCGTCGTCATCCGCCGTCTGAACCGCACCGAATTCAAGAACACCATCCGCGATCTGCTGGGTATCGAAGCCCCCGTCGAGAATTTCCCCTCGGACGACGTTGGCTATGGGTTCGACAACATCGGTGACGTCCTCTCGCTCCCTCCGCTGCTCATGGAGAAATACCTCGCCACCGCCGAGAAGATCCTCGGCCGGGCGATCGTCGTGCCCAGGCCGAGGGCGCTGAAGAGCGAGCACGTATCCGGCCGTGATCTCTCGGTCACCGTGGGCGGCCGCGTCGTTTCCGACCCTCCCACGTTGCTGAACGATGCCGAGATGTACCGCTACATCGACGTCCCCAAGGAGGGCAGGTACGTCGTCCGGGTACGCGCGGCGGGAGACCAGGAGGGCAGCGATCCCGTGCGCATCGCCCTGCGCGTCGACGGCGCGGACATCGATCGCATCGACGTGCGCGCCACGCGCGGCGATCCAGCATCGTACGAGAGAGACGTCACCCTGAGCCAGGGTCTTCGGCGCATCGGCGTGGCTTTCTTGAACGACGAGTTCCGCCCTCACGATTCCAAACCCAACGATCGCAACCTGATCGTCCATTTCCTCGAGATCGACGGACCCAAGGCCCCCACCTTCGCCGAGCTTCCCGAGAGCCATCGCCGAATCTTCATCGCCCGTCCCGACGCGAAGACCAGCAAGCGCGATGCCGCATCGCAGGTGCTGGCAGGGTTCGCGGCGCGCGCCTTCCGGCGTCCGGTGGGCAATGACGAGCTCGCCAAGCTCCTCAAGCTCTTCGATCTCGCCGACCGCCGTGGCGAGCCATTCGAGGCCGCCGTCAAGGTGCCCCTCGAAGCCATCCTCGTGTCGCCTTACTTCCTTTTCCGGTCCGAGCAAGGACGCCCCAACGAAGACGCGGCCGGCGCTCATCCGGTCAGCGACTACGAGCTGGCCAGCCGTCTTTCTTATTTCTTGTGGAGCAGCATGCCCGACGACCATCTGATGACCGTCGCCGCCAAGGGTACGTTGGGAAACGCCGCGGTGCTCGAGGTCGAAGTGGATCGCATGCTCCGCGATCCGAAGGCCAAGGCGCTGTCCGACAACTTCACCAGCCAGTGGCTGCAGATCCGTCGCCTCGAGAACGTGACCCCCGACGCGGTGCGCTTTCCCACGTTCGACGAATCGCTCCGAGATGCGATGGCGCGTGAGCCGGTGATGCTTTTTGACGCCGTCCTGCGCGAAAATAAGAGCGCGGTCACGCTGCTCGACGCCGACTTCACCTTTGTCAACGAGCGGCTCGCGCGTCACTACGGATTGTCGGACGTGACCGGATCGGAGATGCGACGCGTGACACTCGGCGACCGCCGACGAGGCGGCGTCCTCACGATGGCCAGCATTCTAGCGTCCACGTCCACGCCCGCCAGAACGAGCCCGGTGAAGCGAGGCAAGTGGGTGCTCGAATCCATTCTGGGCACGCCTCCCCCTCCGCCCGCTCCCGATGTCGGTGCGCTCCGCGAGAACGCCGACGACAAGCAAAAGCTGACCGTGCGCGAGCGCATGGAGAAGCATCGCGCCGATCCC
>JBBSDY010000683.1:0-3009 GCA_038240245.1 Polyangiales bacterium | reverse complement strand
CGTGCACTACGCCAAGGTGCTCTGCGACGAAGTGTTCGGTGACGGCGCTTTTCGCGGCGAGATCATCTGGGTGCCGGGCAACGGCGCCCGTGGACGGCGCGGCCCGAGCGTCACCCATCAGACGCTGCTCGTGTTCAGCAAATCCACCGGCCCGACGGACGCGTTCACCTGGAACCCGGATGACCCGGCGTTGCGCGAGCCGTTCGCGCAGACGAGCCTCGACAAGCACTTCAAGGCCCGCACGCGAGATGGCCGCGCGTTTCGCGAAAGAACGATCGCCGGCAAAACCTACCGCTACTTCACCGACGAGGGACGCCGTCGCGGAAGCGTATGGACCGACATCTCGGCCATGGTCGCCAACACACCCCTGCGCAGAGAAGCCACCGGCTACCCCACGCAAAAACCAGAGAAGCTACTCGATCGCATCGTTCGGGCCGCCAGCGATCCGGGCGATGTCGTCGCCGATCTCATGTGCGGAAGCGGCACGACGCTGGTGGCAGCGGCGCGGCTCGAGCGATCGTTCATCGGCTCCGACGCGAGCCCGATCGCCATCCGAACGACGCGAACGCGACTCGAGCGGGAGCGCATTCGCTTCGAGCTCTGCAGCGCGCCACTGGTCGGTGCTGGCGCCTCCGATACCGCCGTCTAGACATACCCTCCGATGCCTCGGACGGCGAAAGTTCGCGAACGAGGTCGTCCGCTCTCTTGCTGGGGGTCGCCGCCGCATGCCTTCGAAGCGCTGCGTAATGGTTGAAACGTACCACTGCCGGCAAAGAGCGGACGAGCTGCTGGGCGACCCGGTCGGCCGTCATCGATGTGGTGTCGGCTGCCGAGCGTTGGGGCGGTACCGATGCCCGGAGGTTTTGCTCCGCAGTGGCCCGTGCTAAGCCCCTTGCCGCCGAGGTACCCCCACGATGCTCCGCCGCCCATCGATGATTTGGTTCGTTCCTCTCTTGACCGCGCTCACCACGAGCCCCGCCCTGGCGCAGAAGGCCGCGGCCGGCGCCCCCGCGGCGAAGCCGCCCGCAGCAGCGCCGCAAGCGCTCAATCTGCAGGTCCAAAAAGCCACGCTCGACAACGGTCTGCGGGTGGTGATGAACGTCGACCACACTTCGCCCACCATCGCCGTCGCCGTCACCTACGACATCGGCGCGCGCAACGAAGAGCGGGGCCGTTCGGGATTCGCTCACCTCTTCGAGCACATGATGTTCGAGGGCAGCGCGAACGTCCCCAAGGGCGAGCACTTCAAGCTGGTATCGGCCCACGGCGGCAACCTCAACGGCACGACGTCGAGCGACCGCACCAACTACTTCGAGATGCTCCCCGCGAGCGAGCTGCCCCTGGCTTTATGGCTCGAAGCCGATCGCATGAAGTCGCTCAACGTCAGCGCCGAGAACTTCGAAAACCAGCGCAAGGTCGTACAAGAAGAGTATCGCATGCGGGTCTCCAACGTTGCCTATGCGCCGGCTCAAATTCGTCTCGGCGAGCTGGTGTTCCTGGGGTACTGGCCCTACGAGCACGATGCCATCGGCTCGATGCAAGACCTCGACAACGCACAGCTCGACTGGGTTCGTGCGTTCCACGACAGTTACTACGCGCCCAACCTGGCCGTCCTCGCCATCGCCGGCGACTTCGAGGCCGACGATGCGATGACGCTCGTGCACCGCTTCTTCGACACCGGCAAAAAGCAGGAGAAGGTCATCCCCTACGAACCTCCCGCGATGCCCGAGCAGACGAGCCCGCGCAGCGCGACGCTCGAAGACTCGCACGCCAAGACACCGGCTTTCTTTTATGCGTGGGCCGTTCCTCCCGACCGCGAGCCCGATCACTATGCGCTCGAGCTCGCCCAGGCGATCCTCACCGACGGTGAGAGCTCGCGGCTCTATCAGAAGCTCGTGCGCGACAAAGCGCTTGCGCAAGAGGTATCGGGCTGGACCGAAGATCACCGCGGCCCTGACGTGCTCGGCATCGAAGTGAAGCTCGCCGAGGGTGCGCGCGTCGCCGATACACAAAAGGCGACCGACGCCATCATCGACGCCCTCGCCAAGGACGGACCAACCGACGCCGAGATGACCAAGGTGAGAAACCGGACCGAGTCGTCGTTTTTGTTCGGCCTGCAGTCGAACCTGCAACGCGCCACCAGGCTCGGCCAATACGAGGCTTTCTGGGGCGATGCCCGGTTGCTCAACGCCGAGCCGCCCAACTACTTCGCCGTCACCAAGGATGACATCAAGCGCGTGATGGCCAAGTACGTGGTGACCGCGAAGAAGACGATCGTCGAAGTCCGACCGACCGGCATGGTCGACACGCCGCGCGCTCCCGCACCCGCCGCCCACCCTGCAGTGCCAAAGACGCGGCCCCTCGAGAAAACCACCACCAAGGGCAAGGGCTCGTCGCTCGGCAAAGAAAAAGAAGGCGGAAAACACAAGCCCAGGCACAAGAAGGAGGCACCATGAGCCGCTCGCTAGCGTTTCTCGCCGCGCTCCCGCTTCTCGGGCTCGTCGCTTCGGCTTGCCACACGCAGCCTCCCGCCAATCCCAGCAACGCCCAGCCGGCCTCCAGCGCGCAGGCGAAAGATCAAACCGTCGAACCCGCACGCGAGGCGCCGCCCGAGTCCGGTCCGCCGCGCGAGACGCCGTTCCCCAAGATCGAGCACCAGGACTTGCCCAATGGTCTCGCCCTCGACGTGGTGCAAGCCCATACGCTGCCCATCGTGCAGATTCGCGTGCTCGTGAAAAGCGGCGGCGCGGCCGACGGCGACAACACCGGACTCGCCAACCTCACCGCCAAGATGCTGAAGGACGGCGGGGCCGGGCGTTACTCGAGTAAAGATCTGCTCGCCAAGATCGAAACGCTGGGCGCGGATCTCGGTATCGAGGTGGGACCCGACAGCACCGTCCTGTCGCTCGCCGTGTCCAAGGCGCACTTCGACGAGGCGATCGATCTGCTCGGCACCGTGACGCGCGAGCCGCGTTTCGACGAGCAAGAATTCGGCAAGCTGAAAAAGCG